>NZ_JAJEQL010000005.1:0-123673 GCF_020687345.1 Faecalibacterium butyricigenerans | reverse complement strand
GCCCTTGATTCGTGCCTCCCGCGCCTCGAAAGTAGCGGGTGCTTTTCTGGTTCTCTTTTGGCACGCAAAAGAGAACTAAGCCCTACCGCAAGAGCAATTTAATCCGCGCTGCAGCGCGCAGCTCCACCGCACTTTATTTGAGCCAAAAAACTCACTGCGACGTGTACCTTGCATACTCCCCCAGCTTTTCAAAGCCGAGTCGGGTATAGAAATGCACCCGCTCGGGGCTGCACAGAAAGACGGGCATCCACCCCTCTGCCGAGAGGGCATTGGCCATCCCAACGATGAGCCGCCCGCCGATGCCGCGCCCCCGCAGGGCCTCGGCCGTCTCGCCGCAGGCCATATAGGCCTGCCCATCCGCCAGCGCATAGGCTCCCACGGTGCAGACGATCTCTCCCTCCCGTTCCAGCGTCCAGACCCGGGCAAGGCCCCGGCTGCGCTTGGAACACAGCTCAGAGTAAAAATCATCCCGTTTGCCGGGGCGGTCGGGGAAGAGCATCTCCGCTGTCTTTCCGGCCGCAGGCTCGGTGTTCTTTTCGAGGCTCTGCCAGAGGGCGGCGTCTGCTTCGGGCAGAGGCAGCTGCCGCCCCGGCGGGAGGCCGAAGACTGAGAGAGTCTTGGCCCGCTTCCAGCCTGTGGGCGGCGGACACTCGGCTTCGTCCAGCACCACGGCCTCACAGCCGCAGAAGTTCAGGAATCCCGCCAGCTCGTCGGGGTTGGCGTGGCCCGCCAGCCATGCCGTGCTGCCGCCCACATCCAGCGCCAGCGTCGGCCCGGCGAAGAAGCGGCCCGGCTGGCTTTTGCCGAAGAGTGAGAGCGCCAGCGGCATCGTGGCCCCAAGACAGAGCTTTTTTCGGCAGGCGTTAAGAAACCGCTGCCGCTGGCGGGACGTTTTGACCTGTGCGATCACTTGAGGGCGTTGACGATCTTCTTGAACTCGCGTCCGCGCACCTCAAAGTTGGGGTAGAGGTCAAAGGAAGCGCTGGCCGGCGAGAGGATGATGATGTCACCGGGCTTTGCGCAGGCGCGGGCCAGCTCCACGGCGTGCTGCATATTGTCGGCGTGCCGGATGGGCAGCTCAGCCTCGTTGAAGTTCGGGTCCTCGCGCACAGCCTTCTCGATGCGGGGGCCGGTGGCACCCATCAGCACCAGATCCTTGACATGGGCGGTGATCTCCGGGGCCAGCGGCTCATAGGGGATATGCTTATCGTAGCCGCCTGCGATGAGGATGACCTTCTGGTCGAAGCTGCGCAGGCCGGCGATGGTGCGGGTGGGGCTTGTGCCGATGGAGTCATTGTAATAGGTGACGCCGTCCAGCACCCGCACCGGCTCGATGCGGTGCTCCACGCCGGTGAAGCTGCTGCCCACCAGCCGGATGGCCTCCACAGGTACCTCGCCCCAGACGGCTGCGGCAGCGGCCAGCAGGTTCTCGATGTTGTGCAGGCCCCGCAGCTTCACGTCCTTCTGGGCGAGGAAGGGGGTCACGACGCCGTTCTCGGCCATGCAGAGCATCCCGTCGTCCCGCAGGAATGCGCCGTTGTCCGTCTCGTGCAGGCGGGTGAACCAGACCTGTGTGCCCTTGCAGTCCTTCTGCATCGAGCGGCTGATCTCGTTCTCATAGCCCAGCACCGCGCGGCAGGGCTGCTTCTGGTAGAGCAGGATGTTCCGCTTTGCGTCGATGTACTCCTGCATATCCTTGTGGTGGTCGAGGTGGTTGGGGGTCACGTTGGTGACCACCGCGATGTCGGGGCTTTGGTGCATACTGATGAGCTGGAAGCTGGACAGCTCCACCACTGCCACATCGTCGGGGCTGACCTCAGGCAGCATGGGCAGCAGGGCGGCGCCGATGTTGCCGCCAAGATGCACCCTGCGGCCTGCGGCCTCATAGAACTTGGAGATGAGGGTGGTGGTGGTGGTCTTGCCGTCCGAGCCGGTCACGGCCACGATCTCGCAGGGGCAGAACTGGAAGAACAGCTCCACCTCGCTCGTGACCATCGTGCCCGCAGCCATCGCGTCCTGCAGCGGCTTCTCAAAATAGCCCACGAAGCCCGGAGTACGCATGATGATGTCCTGCCCCTTGAAGTCGTCGAGATAGTTTTCACCGAGGCTCAGGCGGATGCCCAGCTCCTTGATGGTGGCGGCGTAGTCGCCGAACTCCTCCACGCTCTTTTTCTGGTCACAGAGCGTGACCTGCGCCCCCAGCTCCACGAACTCCCGGATGAGCGTCTTATGGCTGACGCCCGCGCCGATAAAGGCAACTTTCTTGCCCTTGATGAGGTTTGCAAGCTCCTGCTGTTCCTTCTGCATAAAAAAGGCCCTCCTCTATAAATATAAATATATTACGATCGTCCCCCGCCGCACGCCGCCGCAGGAGAAAATTCATTGCCGTCCTCCATTATAGACCATTTGTGCCCGCTTGGCAACGGAAAACCCCAAACCTTGGAACAAAATGTCCGCCCAAATCAACAAAATGTCGATTGTCTTTTCGTTTCGTTTCTGCTACACTTAGTATAACTCTGATTTTTGGCGCAGCATCAGCAGCATTGCGCCCCATCGACCGCAGAGTCTCCCTGTGCCCGGCCGGGTGCAGGCCGATCTTTGAACCTGCTTTTTATGACAAACAGGGCCACCGGCCCGGAAGGATGCATTTCTTGAGACAGTTTCGCCTTATCGCAGCCCTGCTGGCTGCGTTTTTTGTCCTGAGCCTCACCGCCTGCGGCTCCGGCTCCAACAGCTTTACATGGTTCGTGGATTCCATCCCCGCGAACCTCGACCCACAGGTGGCATCCAGCGCCGCCGACGTCATCGCCTGCGAGAACCTCTACAGCGGCCTCGTCCGCCGCACGCCGGACGGCCAGCTGGCCCCCGAGCTGTGCGAACGGTGGGAGGTGTCCGCCGACCAACGCACCTATACATTTTATTTGAAAGACGGTCTGACCTATACCGCCGCAAAGGGCAGCGCCACCGACTACGCCATCACCGCCGAGGACTTCGCCTTTGCGTTCCGGCGGATGTTCCTTCCCGGAACAAATTCTCCCTATGCCGTGGAGTTTTCCGCCCTCGAGAACAGCGCCGCCGTGCTGGCCGGGCAGATGCCCGCAAGTGCGCTGGGCGTCTCTGCCCCCGAGCCTCTGCAGCTGGTGTTCCGCCTCTCCACTCCCGACGAGACCTTCCTTTCCAAGCTGACGCTGCCCGGCGCGATGCCCTGCGACGAGGAGTTTTTCAACAGCACCCGGGGCACCTACGGCCTGACCAGCGCCTCCACCCTCTCCAGCGGCAGCTTCTACCTCTACAACTGGACGTCCGGCGGCCTCTTCCTTCGCCGGGCCGCCTCCGGGGAGCAGATCGACAGCCTGCGCCTTGTGGAAAACACCAACAACTCCGGCCAGTCCGCCGAGGAGCTTATCCGCAACGAGAAGTGCACCGCCGCCCTCGACGACAGCGGCACCCCCACCTCGCTCCAGAGCGTGACCTACTCCGACACCACATGGTCGCTGCTCTTCAACTGCAATTCCATCTTCGCCTCCACCGAGCTGCGGCAGGCGCTGGCCAGCGCAGCGGTCTCGGCAGTGGAAGTACCAGACGGCGGGCTGTTCGCGGAGGCCAAGGGCCTCATCCCCGACGGCCTGACTGTGGACGGCATCGACTACCGGCAGGCGGCAGGCGATGTCCGCCCAGCCCTCGGCGACCCCCGCAGCCTCTACATCGCCGCCCGGGACGGCGGCGTCTCCCCCGCAGACTTTGGCCGCATCTCCCTGCTTCTGCCCTCCGGCAGCGGCCTCAGCGACGCCGCCGAGCAGATCAACAGCGCATGGCAGAAGGAATTTTCCCTCTTCTTCTCGGTAGAGGAGGTGGAGCCGGAGGAGTTCCAGAAGCGGCTCGAAAGCGGCGATTACACCATCGCGCTGGCCCCTGTACAGGCCGAGGGCGGCAGCGTCTACGCCGCACTGGCCCAGTTCTCCCCCACCGGCGGCGGGCTGACCGGCTACAGCGACGCCCTCTACACCACCCAGCTCTCGGCCAGCGCCACAGCCACCGGCAGCACCCGCTGCTCTCTGCTGGCCGCCTGTGAGCGCCAGCTGCTTGAGCAGGCCGTGGCCGTTCCCCTCTTCACCCAGCAGAAGCGCCTGCTCCTCGCCAACGGCATCAAGGGGCTGGTCTTCGACCCCTTCGGCCCGGTGTTGGATGTGACCTACGCGACAAAGAGCTGACCGCTCTCAGCATACTATCCCGATAACACCAAAGACGCCCGGCGGTATCCCCCGCCGGGCGTCTTTGGCATTGACAGAACAATGATAGGTGAATAATTGGGAAATGGGAAATTGGATTAGGGCTTGATGATTCATGCGGCCTTTGCCGGGGCAAAGACCAGAGCCTTCTTGCGGCGGTTCTGCATCGAACGGACCACGCAGCTCAACGTGAAGTTGATGACGAAGTAGATGACACAGGCCGCACCGAACAGCACCATGACGTCGGAGACGTTCACCGTGCCAAGGCCGTTGTAGGTGCCTGCGGCGCTCAGCAGCTGACGGATGCGGGCCATCAGCTCGATGGTGGCCACATTGGCCAGATAAGAAGAGTCCTTGATGGTGGTGATGACCTGACTGAGCAGGGTGGGCACGATGTTGCGGTAGGCCTGCGGCAGGACGATGTACAGCAGCACCTCAACGGTGTTGAAGCCCTGTGCATAACCGGCCTCGAACTGGCCCTTGGACACGCCATTCAGGCCGCCGCGGACGATCTCGGCGATGACGGAGGAGTTGAAAAGGATGAGGGCCAGAGCAGCCTTGAACAGCAGCTTCATCTCCACACTGGTCAGGCCGAACATCTTCCGGGCGAAGAAGTCCGGGCAGGGGCAGAACACGACGCAGATAAAGATCCAGAGCAGGTAGGGCGTGTTGCGGAACAGCTCGATATAAGCCGTAGCGAACCAGCCGAGGATGCGGGACGGGCCTTTCTTGCAGTAGGTGCGGGCCAGCGCCAGCAGAGAGCCGACGATGAGGCCCATGATGACACCCAGCACCGAGATGATGCAGGTGAAGGCCACACCCCGCAGCAGGTAGAGCATGACGCCCTGCTTCGTGAGGATGGAAAGGCTTGCAGCAAGCGTTTTCATATCAGGCAGCCTCCTTCAGCTCCACTTTCTTGTTGGCGGTCTTGAGGTTTGCGTTCACGCTGCCCTTGCGCTCCTTGAGGGAGGCTTCCCAGCGGGCTGCCAGCGTGGACAGCGGGAAACAGACCACAAAGAAGATGACGCCGCAGACGATATAAGCGGGGGCGTATGCGCCGCCGGTGGAAGCACCGGTGACGAAGCTGTAGGTCACGCTGATGAGGTCAGCACCGCCCACGATGTAGAGGCAGGAGGTATTCTTGAAGAGGTTCACCACCTGATTGACCATCGGAGGGAGCATCACGGGGATGCTCTGGGGCAGGATGATGTAGCCCATCCGCTGCAGATAGCTGAAGCCCTGTGCCTGTGCGGCCTCGAACTGGCCCTTGGGGACCGACTCGATGGCGGCGCGGACGACCTCGCCCATGTAAGCGCCGGTGTAGACGCCCAGCGCGATAATGCCGGTGCGGATGACGCCGAGGCTCACGCCTGCAAAGGCCAGCGCATAATACAGGAAGCAAAGCTGCAGCAGCAGCGGGGTGTTCTGGACGAACTCGACATAGATGCGGGCGACGATGCGCAGCGGCTTATTGCCGCTGGTGGACATCAGACCCAGCGCAGCACCGATGATAAAGGCCAGCGCCAGTGCGCAGACAGCCGTCTGCAGCGTGTTGCCCAGACCCAGCAGAAAGCTCTCCCGATGTGTCCAGACGGTGGACCAGGAATCCAATGAAAACAAGCCAGACATGGCAAGCGCTCCTTTCCCTACACTCTCTTTGTTCTGGAAGATCCGGGTTTAGCCCAGACCGTTGTCTTTGATGAGCTGATCGATGGTGCCATCGGCCAGCCAGCCCTTGATGAGGTCGTCGCACACCGTGGAGAAGTCGCTGCCCTTCTTGGTAGCGACGCCGTACTCCTGCGGGCTGAACTCGGCGTCAATGTAGCTGCGGCCTTCGGTCTTGTAGATGGCGAGGATGGACTTATCAACGCAGAAGCCCTGCACCTCGCCTGCGCTCAGTGCGGTGCTGATGGCGGGATAGTCGTCGTACTGACGGAAGGAGATGCCGTCCTTCCAAGTGTCGGCGTTGAAGGTGTCGGCGTCGAAGTTTGCACCGTCCAGCACACCCTCGTCGATCATGGCCTTGACCAGTGCACGGGCGGAGGTGGAGCCGGAGGAGACGCCCACGACCTTGTCCTTCAGGTCAGCCAGACCCTTGATGCCGGTGGAATCCTCCACCAGAACGGAGACGTAGTCGGTGTAGTAGGGGGTGGAGAAGTCCCAAGTCTTCTTGCGCTCCTCGGTGATGGTAAAGGTGGCCAGAACAGCGTCGATGTCGCCGGAGTCCAGCAGCTCGCCACGGGTGGCGGCGGTAACGGTGGTGAACTCCACGTCCACACCGAGGTGCTCTGCGATCATCTCTGCAAGGCTGTCCTCGAGACCGGTGTACTCACCGGTGAGGGTATCCTGAAAGCTAAAGCCCTGCACGGCGTTCTTGACGCCGACCTTCAGGACGCCGCGGTCCACGATGGCCTGCGTGTCAGCGCCCAGCGCTGCGGCAGAGGCGGCCGTGCTGCCGGCGGCAGAAGATGCCGTAGAGGCTGCGGTAGAGCTTGCGGAGCCGCCGCAGGCGGTCAGGGCAGCCGCAGCGCCCACAAAACCAGTGACCTTCAGGAAATCACGACGCGAGATCTTTTTCATAATAAACCACTCCTCTTTGTTTTTTCGGCCCGAGCGGCTTTCCCTGTCCGCTCCGAAACGGCCTGTTATCAACAACGGCGTCTCACCACAACTTGTGAGTCCCTGCCGTGTCAACCTTTGTGATGTTCGTCCTCAGCGGACGATCTTGCTCAGGAACTGCCGGACGCGCTCGTTCTTGGGGTTGGTGAAGAAGTGCTCCGGCGTGCCCTCCTCTACGATCTGGCCATCCGCCATAAAGACGATCCGGTCGGCGACATTCCGTGCGAAGCCCATCTCGTGGGTGACGACCACCATCGTGATGTTCTTCTCGTGTGCCAGCCGCACCATGACGTCCAGCACTTCCTGGATCGTCTCCGGGTCGAGGGCCGAGGTCGGCTCGTCGAACAAGATGATCTTGGTCTGTGCGCAGAGGGCACGGGCGATGGCGATGCGCTGCTGCTGACCGCCCGACAGCTGGGTGGGGTAGACATCCGCCTTATCCCGGAGGCCGACGACCTCAAGATAATGATATGCCAGCTCCTCCGCTTCCTCCTTGGTCTTGTGGTGGAGCTTCATGGGAGCCAGCGTCAGGTTCTTGAGCACCGTCATGTGGGGGTAGAGGTTGAACTGCTGGAAGACCATGCTCATGTTGTCGCGGACGATCTTGGTCTTGTTCTTGTTGGTCAGCTCCTGACCGTCGATGTAGACGTGGCCGCTGGTCGGCTCTTCCAGAAAATTCATGCAGCGGACGGTCGTGGATTTGCCGCTGCCGGACGGTCCGATAATGACCAGCTTTTCCCCCTCGGCCACCTCAAGATTCACATCCTTCAGGACGTGCAGGTCGCCGAAATACTTGTCAACGTGTTCGAGTTTGATCACTGTGATCCCCGCCTTTCCCTATCCTAGTTCTGTCGTCCGTGCTCTAGCGCCACGAACAGCGCATCCAGTGCGGCTTTCCCGGACCGCACACAAAAACGAAAAAACAAAAAAGGCGCAAAGTGAACACGTTCACTTAAGCGCCTTTGCTTTCGTTAGCTAAAGTATAGTCTTTTTCCGTTCAACTTTCAATCCATAAAGTGCAACAAAAATCTGAACGGTCTTATCTGCATTTTGGAAAGCTGCACAAACATCATACTTAAAATCCGTAAATCAGCGAACCATCAGCAGGAGTAGTGCCGACGCAACGGCCTGCAGGATGAGCCAGCGGGCCACCACCTGCTCATCGCTCCAGCCCAGACGCTTGCGCACATGGTCGTGCAGCGGGGTGAGGGTGTTCCGGAGGATGCTGATGTGCAGGAAGCGCTTGAAGCTGATCTTCAGGATGCCGAGGCTGCCGTCCACGATGAACACCAGTGCCGCCAGCAGGAAGGCGAAGGGATGGCCGCTCTTGAGGGCGAGGATCGCGAGGAAGAAGCCCATCGCACGGCTGCCGGCGTCGCCCATCAGGAGGCTCGAGGGCTTGGCGTTGGACCACAGGTAGGCCAGCAGCGCACCGATGAAGACGATGGCTGCGGTGGAGTAGTCGCCCAGCTCCTCCCCGTAGGCCAGCAGGAAGGTGCCGATGCTCACCACCGCAAGGCTGGCAGACAGGCCATCCACGCCGTCGGTGCAGTTGACCACGTTGATGCTGGCCCAGATGAGGATGACGATGAGCAGCAGGTAGAGCGGGTACGGGATGGCGAAGGTCATGCTCAGGAAGTGCACCGCCGTGCTGTTGAAGTTCAGGTAGGTGACACCCGCCACCACTGCGATGACAAAGTCGATAAGTCCCTTCTTGTACTCGTTCCACGCCGTCTCGGAGGCGTCATCGAAATAGCCCGAGAGCATGGAGGCGATGAGCAGGACAGTATAAATAAGGTATTCCACCTTAAAAGGCACCACCGCCAGCGTCACCAGCGCGATGCAGAGCACAAAGATGAGTCCCGAACCCCGGGCCTTGCCCTTGGAAAGCTCGCCGTTGACCGCGAAAGCACGGCCATGGTCGTGGGGGAGCTTGTCGTGGAAGACCGAGTCCATCAGGGCGGTCAGGGCAAACGCCAGCAGGAACGCCAGCGCGTCCACGGTCTGCTGGCCGGTGGCTGAAATAAGCTGCAGCATATTTTAAACCTCTTTCAATGATATTCTTCTTACTCCGAGAGTGTATCACGCCGGGGCCAAAAAATCAATCACCCGGTCATAAAAGCTGTAACCCGCTTTTGCCGATGCCAGGACCTTCGCCCTTTAAAACTGTACTTCCGGTACAGACGCCCCCATTCGTCACCTGCGGTGACTGCATCCCCCGGCCGGGGGATGTTATAATGCGGAATCAATTTCATCACGGAAGCTGCTGGTTTGACAAATTTCAGCCTCTTACTTATAATAGGAGAGCAAATTCAACCATAACGAAACAGGAGACGACATGACACTTTCTTTGGAGCAGATCTCCGCCCGGATGCGGCAGGGCGAAGACATCCCGCTGTCCGATACTGCCCGCATCGCCCTGACCCTGAGCATCCCGTCCATCTTGGAACAGCTGGTGGTCACGGCCATGGAGTACATCGACGCCGCCATGGTGGGCCACATCGGCGCAGAGGCCACCGCCGCCATCGGCATCGTCAGCTCGAGCACATGGCTGCTCCATGGCATCCTCGTGGGGCTGTACACAGCATTTTCCATCCAGATCGCCCAGTACCTCGGGGCCGACCGCCAGCAGGACGCCCGGGGCGTGCTGCGGCAGGCCATGCTTTTCAACCTGATGCTGGGGCTCGGCGCTGCGGTCTTCGGCGTCGGCATCAGCCGCTTTCTGCCCGGGTGGCTGGGGGCAGACGTCTCCCTTCAGGCCAACGCCAGCGCCTACTTTGCCATCTGGTCAGCGGCTCTCCCCTTCACCATGGCGATGGGGATGTATACTGCCATGCTCCGGGCCACCGGCGACGCCCTGACCCCCGGCCTCATCAGCGTGCTGGTCTGCGCGCTGGATGTGGTCTTCAACTTCTTCCTCATCAACCCCACCCGGCAGCTGGTGCTGTTCGGCCAGAGCGTTACCGTCTGGGGCGCAGGCCTCGCCGTGCCGGGCGCAGCGCTGGGCACGGCCCTCTCCACCGTCGTGGGCGGTCTGCTGGCGCTGGGCGTCCTGCTGCTGCGGGACGGCCCGCTCTGCATCCGTAAGCCCGGCAGCTGGCGCATCACCTCCGCCTGTCTGCGCAACCTCTGGCGGGTGGGCGCACCGCTGGCCGCAGAGCGCGCAGCCCTCTCCTCGGCGCAGGTGCTCCTTGTCCGGATCGTCTCGGGCCTCGGCACGGTAGCCATCGCCGCCAACAGCCTCGGCGTCAGCGCCGAGGGCCTCTGCTATATGGCGGGCTACGGCATTCAGGACGCCTCCATCGCCCTCATCGGGCAGGCTGTCGGTGCCCACCGCCGGGACATGGCCAAGCGGTTCGCATGGCTCTGCACGGCGATGGGCATAGCCATCATGGCCCTGTCGGGCGTAGGTCTCTGGCTCTTCGCCCCGGCCCTCATGGGCATCTTCACGGCGGACGCCGCCGTCATCGCGCTGGGTGCGCGGGTGCTGCGCATCGAGGCCTTTGCCGAGCCGATGTTCGGTGCCAGCATCGTCGCCAGCGGCGCGATGCAGGGCGCAGGCGACAGCACTGCCTGCTTTTTGCTGAATCTCCTCAGTATGTGGGGCATCCGGCTCACCCTCGCCTTCCTGCTGGCCCCTCGGCTGGGCCTCGTGGGCGTCTGGGCCGCCATGTGCCTCGAGCTTTGCATCCGGGGCGTGCTCTTCCTCCTCCGGCTTGCAAGGGGGAAGTGGCTCGACAAGGGCGCTTTGCAATAAAAAAACAACCTCTCCGTCATCGCTTTGCGATGCCGCCTCTCCTCGGTAGGAGAAGCGGCAAAGCCGAAGGCTTTGACTGAGAGGTTTTTCTTTCTTACTTAATTACTTGATTACTTGCGGCCATGCAGGATGGGCGACAGCGGCTTATAGATGACCATGCAGAGCACGGCATCCAGCAGGCCCTTGACCAGCGTGAAGGGCAGGTTGAAGATGACGAGGCACTTAATGAGGCTGTCCGCCGAGGGCAGGATGGCCTGATACATCCCGAGGATGGCTTCCAGCGGCATATGGTAGAACTCCACATAGGCCGGGTAGGTGATGAAGTAGTTGGAGGGTACACTGAAGACGGCCATTGCGGCGGCACCCGCCAGCGCACCGAGGATGGCGGTCTTGCGGCTCTTGTGACGCTTGTAGATGAAGCCCGCCACAGCGGAGAAGACAGCGCCCAGCATAAAGTTGCACAGCTCGCCCACGCAGGCGGTGGAGGTGCCCTTGATGACGATGTGGAGCAGGTTCTTCATGAAGCTGATGACCACGCCGTACACCGGGCCGAGGGCGAAGGCACCCAGCAGGGCGGGCAGGTCGGAGAAGTCCATCTTGACGAAGGACGGGATGAGCATCGGGATGGGGAACTCGATGAACATCAGGATGAAGGCCACGGCGCTGAGCATAGCGGCGACGGTCAGGTTGTGGGTCGTATCTTTTCTCATAATTTTCCTCCCGGGGCAGCTGCCCCACTCAATAAAGACTGGAAAGCCCTTTTCGCACGCGCCGGAACCGGGAAGACAAATGAAAACGCGCCCTGCCATAGCCTAACACTATAACAGGGCGCGCACAAACAAACCGATTTGTCTGCCGTTTCTTGCATCCGGACTATACCGTTGGCCCCGGAGTCTCACCGGGTCAGCACTCTTTGGGAGTGGTCGCGGGCTATACCGCCAGTGGGGAATCACACCCCGCCCTGAAACGAACTTTCTGGGCAGAGTATAACGCGCTCTCCCTTTCTTGTCAAGCCCCTTTGTTCAACTTTTTAACAACCCGCCCCGGATTTGCGCCGGAGGCCGGAGTATGCTATACTGATTCCATCATTATTCGTCCGGAAGGAATTTGTTTTTATGATCTTTACCATCCATGATTTAGGCTTTTCGTTCGCCGGGCTGCTGCTGGAAGGCTGGTTCGCCTTTGCAGCCCGGTGCGTCTGTGCGCTGGCTCTGCTGTTCGTCGGCTGGGTCTGCTGCCGCTGGCTCCGGAAAAAGCTCTTCCCCCGCCTGTTGCAGCGCAGCTGGCACTTCGCCTTTACCCATCCCCTGCTGGAGAGCTTCGCCAGCCCCGCCGCCCGCATCGCGTGGTATACCGGCATCTATCTGGCCCTGCGCAGCCTGCCGTGGGCCATTCCCGGCTTCCCGGCCCTCCTGCTGAAGGTCTACCGGATGCTGCTGGTCTTCCTCATCGGCACCGGCTTCTACCACGCCTCCGGCATCGCAGCCCTCCTGCTGGCCTCGTCCAGCGAGGAAGTCCGCACCAACCGCACCCTCCTCACCCTGCTGGATAAGGCCTACAAGATCGTTGTCGTCCTGCTCTGCGGCGCGACCATCGCGCAGGAGAGCGGCCTGCCTGTGGGCAGCATCGTGGCCAGTGCGGGTCTTGTCGGCCTGACCATCTCGCTGGCCGCGCAGGACATGGCCAAGAACTTCTTCAGCGGCGTGGTCATCCTGCTGGACAAGCCCTTCTCCATCGGCGACTGGATCTCCGTCGGCGAGGTGGAGGGAGAAGTGGTGGACATCAACTTCCGTTCCACCAAGGTACGGGCCTTGGACAACTCGGTCTACATCCTCACCAACAGCACCGTCAGCAGCGCCACCATCAACAACGCCACCCTCCGCAACAAGCGGCTCTACCGCTTTACGCTGGGCGTCACCTACGACACCACCCGCCCCCAGCTGGAAAAGCTGATGGCTGACCTGACCGCCATGCTGAAAGCCAGCCCCGACGCCTACGAGGACACCGCCTTTGTCCGGATGACCGGCTTCGGCGATTCCAGCATCAACCTGATGGTCTCCGCCTATCTTCGCACCGCCGACTACGGCGTCTTCCTGCGGATGCAGAACGACCTGAACCTGAACATCATGGACGTGATGAAGGCCGACGGTGTGGAATTTGCCTTTCCCTCCACGACGGTCTATCTCGAAAAAGAGGGCTGAACCTAAAAAATCCGATGCAGATGCATCGGATTTTTTGTTACAGCGCGATGTCCAGTGCCATCATAAGGGCAAAGCCCAGCACCACGCTGACGACGCCCGCCGGTTCGTCCTGCCCCACGGCCTCGGGGATCATCTCCTGCGCCGTCACGCAGACCATGCACCCGGCGGCGGCGCTCATCAGCCACGGCAGGGCGGCGCTGACCCAGCCCGCGAGGGCCAGCGCCAGCAGCGCCCCCAGCGGCTCCACGAGGCCCGACGCAGCCCCGGCGCAGAAAGCTTTCCGCCTCCCCTGCCCGGCCTGTGCCAGCGGCAGGCTCACCGCCGCGCCCTCCGGGATGTTCTGCAGGCCGATGCCCAGCGCAAGGGCCAGCGCCCCGCTGACGGCCTCCGGCTCACCCCGCAGCGCCAGCGCCGCCGCAAGGCCCACCACCATCCCCTCCGGCAGGTTGTGGAGGGTCACAGCCAGCACGACCCGGCCCATCCGGCCATGCTCCCTCCCGCCGCCGTGCATCAGCCGCCCGGCGGCTTCTTCCAGTCGCAGCAAGCCCACAGCGCCCAGCACAAGCCCCGCTGCCGGGGCCAGCCAGACCGGCAGCGGCCCGGCCTCTGCCCGCTCGATGGCGGGCAGGAGCAGGCTCCACACGCTGGCGGCCAGCATGATGCCCGCCGCCATGCCGCAGAGCATCCGCCGGGTGCGCGGCTCGTCGGCCCGCCGCACCAGAAAGACCCCCGCCGCACCCAGCGCGGTGCAGAGCGCAGGCAGCAGCAGGATGACAGCCGTAAACAGATAGACGTTCACATTGCATTCCCCCTTCCCACCGATGTATGCGGCAGAAAGAGAGAGTGTGAATGCAGAAAGCGGAGGCCTCCCGGACAGGGAGGTCTCCGCTTTTTTCTGCACAGCGTTCCTTATTCCGACAGCTCGTGCAGCGTCTCCGTGCACGGCAGTCCTTCCAAAGCATTCTTCAGCTGCGGTAGCAGCGGTCCTGACCCACGAGCCAGTCCTCGCACAGCCGCTCGGCCTCTTCCCGGCTGCGGCTGACGCAGTGGAACAGCCGCCCCTTCAGCGAGCAGTAAGAATAGCGGATCTTCGACACTCCATTTGCATCCCGGAACGACTCCCATCGTTCCTGTCCCGGCATCAAACAGCTTTGCTCCATGATTTTTCGCTCTTCCTTTCCGGCCGCTCTGGGCAGCACAACGTGTTCATTTTATCACGTTTTGGCCGGGGAGGCTATTCGCTCTTTCCACAAAAAGCGCCTTGCTTTTTAAGGGAGAATGTGTATTGACAGCGGGGGATTCAACAGCGTTTCTTTTTCTTCCAGACAAAATACCCCGTGTATACCACAAACACCGCCAGCCCGGCCAGCGAGACCTTGCCGGCCAGCGAGAAGCCGTCGGCCTGATAGACAAAGTCGATGGTGTTCTCCCCCGCCGGGGCCAGAACCGCCATCAGCCCCTCATCCACCCGGAGGATGTCGGTCTCCTGACCGTTGACGTAGGCTGTGAAGCCGTCGTCGTAGGGGACGGAGAAGAAGACGAGGTCCTCCTTTCCGAGGTCGATCTCGGCATGGAAGCCGGAGTTGGTCATCTGGAACACGCTGCACGCAGAGGCCCGGCGGTCGGCACAGTCGGAGACATAGGTGTCATACCACAGGTCGTTCCGCTTCTCCTCGGGCAGCTTTTTGAGATACTGGCCATAGACTGCGGCATCCTCCTCGCTGAGCACCAGCGCACGCATCAGAAGGTTCGAGCGGGTGTTCTTCACCGTAGCTTCGTACTCCTCTTCGGTGATGTAGTAGTCGTAGGTGAAGCCCATGGGAACGTAGTTTTTGTTCTCGTAGAGCATGAAGCCGTCCCGGGTGTCGTAGTAGTCCCACCCCTCGTCGGCAGCGGCGAGAAAATCTTCCTGCTTTTCGGGAGTGGTGATGAGGTATTTCACGCTCAGCAGGCCCCGCAGGGCATAGTTCGAGATCTCCGGCTCACTGCGGACATCCCGCTTGACGCCCAGCGCCGGGTAGAAACTGAGTATGCTGGGCGCGGCCGTACTGCCGAAGTATTGCAGGCAGCTCTTGTCGAGCCAGAGGCCGAGGTTGTCGTGGGTCTCATAAGTGTCCACACGCCAGTCGCCCTCCGGCAGGTCATCTTTCAGCTGGAGGGCCGAGGTGTACTGCTCCACAAGGTCGCTGTCCGTGTGCCACTGGCCGAACTTGCCGATACCGATGTGCACCATGCTGAACAGGCAGGCAAAGGCCAGCACTGCTGCCGTCATCCGGCGGGCAAAGGCCCGGCTGCCCCGCCAGCGGCGGCAGATGAAGTGATAGAGCACCAGTCCCCCCAGACCAAAGCCCAGAACGACGAAATACTGGCCGGGATTCTGCAGAACGCCCAGCGACCACTCTTTGGTACTGCTGTCCTGCACCGGCACCACAGCAAACGCCAGCGTCGCCAGCATCAGCCAGCCGATGCCCCGCGCCGGAGCGTCCAGCTCGTCGGCGGTGATGTCGGGGCTTTCCAGCCCGCAGGCCGTCATGGCGCAGAGGATAAGCACCGGCATATAGTACCAGCGGGCGTAGTAGCTGGAATTGAGGGCATAGAAGGCGCTGTTGAGCACCGGCACCAGCGCAAAGACGGCACAGACAGCGACGATGCGCTTTTTGCTGTCACCCTGCCGTGCCCGCCAGTAGGCCATCGCGCCTGCCAGACTGCACAGGGGCAGGTAGGCGGACATACTCGTCCATTTGATGATGCCCTCCGACCAGATGGAGGTGATATAGGGCGAGTCGGGCGGCAGGATCCAGCTCAGCAGAATGGCCAGATACTGCTGCACCTTCGAGTAGGTCAGGAAGCCCCATCCCGACGAGAGATCGATGGTGCGCGGGTTCTGCAGCAGACTCAGCACGGCAGGCCAGAGCAGGACGAAGCCCAGCGCCGCGCCCAGCAGGCTCTCGAACGCCAGCCGGGCAAAGAGCCGGAGATTCATCGGGAAATCTCCGGCGGTCAGCTTACAGATAAAGTAGATGACAAGGAAGATGACCTGCCCGATGAAGAAGAAATAGTTGTTGAGCAGGTTGACCCCCACCCAGAACGCGAAAAGCCCATAGTGCTTTTCCTGCTCGTAGAGCGTCTCATCCAGCGCCCAGAGCATCCACGGGAAGAGGGCCACCACATCCACAAAGTGGTTGAAAAAGACATTGTAGACGCTGAAGCCCGAGAATGCATACAGGCAGGCGCCCAGCATCGCATAGTCGGTGCGGCGGACGTAGCGGCAGAGGTAGCGGTATGCGCCGCCGCCCGCCACCGCGAACTTGAGGATGAGCAGGGGCACCATGAGGTAGGGCAGCCAGTTCTGGGGGAAGATGAGCGACAGCCAGAAGAAGGGCGAGCCGTACAGATAGAAGGAGTAGGCGTTCATCGCACCGCTGCCGAGGTCGGTGGCCCACGAGAAGGTGTTCCGGGCCGCACCGGCCATGCCGTCGGGGTAGCCGCCCCCCTTGATGAAGCCGTTCATGTAACGGTAAAAGCTGATCTGCTGGCTGTTGAAATCGCCGGCGTAGTGGAAAAAGCCGCCATCTATGAGATAGAACGGCAGGAAGAACACTGCCGCCGTCAGCGCGCAGAGCAGCATCGTGCGGAGCATCTGATCCCGCCGCCCCGGCATATTGAGAAGCCGGGCACTCCCGGCCTGATGATTCAGATCGTCCATCGTATCCTCTTTCCCCGCCCGGAGGGGCGGCACAGGCCCGGAGCCTGCATCGTTTTCGCGTTCAGTATAGCACGCGGCTGTGTGGAAAAAAAGAATTTTCACATTTTGCTTGACATTCGCCCGCCGGGCAGGTATAACCCTCTCAAAGACACTTCAAGGAGGCCGCCATGAAGCTATATCCCTTCAGCGCCCTTTTGGCGCGGATGAAATACATCACCCGGTGGAGTCTGATGCACTCCACCCGCCCGGAATCCCTCAGCGAGCACACCTGTGACACCGCCCTGATGGCACACATCCTCTGCCTCATCGCGCGGCGGTACACCGGCACCCCCTGCCGCCCCAAGACGGTGGCGGTGGCGGCGCTCTACCACGACGCACCTGAGATCATCACCGGCGATATGCCCACGCCGGTGAAGTACAGCAGCCCCGGCCTGCGGGACGCCTACAAAGCGCTGGAAGCCGAGAGCGTGGCTTCCATGACCCGCCTGCTGCCGCCGGAGCTGGCCGAGGAGGTCAGCCCCTTCATCTCCGGCAGCCTGCTGACCGCCGAGGAAAAGCGTCTGCTGAAAGCCGCCGACCGGCTCTCGGCCCTCGTCAAGTGCATGGAGGAACAGCGCAGCGGCAACCATGAGTTCGACGCCGCGCTCCGTCAGCAGCAGGAGGCGCTGGAAGGGATGCATTGCCCCGAGGCCGACTGGTTCATGGCCCACTGTCTGCCCTGCTTCACCCAGAACCTCGACGAGCTGACCCGCAGCGAATAGGCGTTACGGAAAGGGGACTTCCCGCACATCGTCCGGGTCCTGCCCGGCTTTGCGCTGCTCTTCGAATACTGCCGCGATCAGCTCGTCCAGATCTTCCAGACGGGACAGGGTGCAGCAGCAGCGGCGGAGGGCGGCAGCGCCCTTGAGGCCCTTCATATAGTGCATGGTCTGGGCGCGGGCCTGCGGCATGGCCGTATACTCGCCCTTCTGCTCCACCATCTCCTCCACCTGACGGCGGAGAGCGTTCATCCGGGCCTGCAGATTCGGCTCCTTGGGGGCGGGCAGGCCCTCGATGGCGGCATTCACCCGCTCAAAGAGCCACGGGTCGCCCAGCGCTCCCCGGGCGATCATGACGCCGTCGCAGCCGGTGCGGGACATCATCTCCACGGCATCCTCTGCCGTGTGGATGTCGCCGTTGCCCAGCACGGGCACCTTCACTGCCGCCTTGACCTTGGCGATGATGTCCGGGTCGATGCCCGGAGCGTACATCTGCTCCCGGGTGCGGGCATGGACTGCGATGAGCTGTGCTCCCGCCTGTTCGCAGGCTTTCGCGCACTCCACTGCCGTGATATGGTCGGCGTCCCAGCCTTTCCGCATCTTGACCGTCACCGGACGGGAGGTGTGGGCCTTGACCTGCTCGACGATGCGGCCGCAGAGGTCAGGATCCAGCATCAGCTTGCTGCCCGCGCCGCCCGAGACGATCTTGGGGGCCGGACAGCCCATATTGATGTCCAGAAAGTCGAAGGGGTATGCTTCGATGGCCGCTGCGGCCTCGCCCATGATCTCCGGCACCTCGCCAAAGATCTGCACACCATAGGGTGCACCGTTGGGTTCGGCTTTGAGCAGGCTGACCGTCTTGTGGTCATGGTAGACCAGCGCCCGGCTGGACACCATCTCGCTGACCGTAAAGCCTGCGCCGTGCTGGGCCATCAGCCGACGGCAGGGCGCGTCCGTGAAGCCCGCCATCGGGCCGAATACTGCCCGGTGGGGCAGGGTGATATTTCCGATCTTCAAAGGTTCCATCTTATCCCTCGTTTTGCTTGACAAGCGCTTGCAAAAGCTCTATACTGTAAATAAGAAAGGCACTGTCTGCGAATGGTCAGCGTCCTTCCAGCATTAAGTCAAAAGAAATGACCGCTGGCTGTGGGAGCTTGGGCGGTCATTTCTTTTTGCCGTTAAAAATAGTCCAGCTGATTTGAAACGTGATGTAGATCGCCCCGCCAAGAAGCGAGAGCAATAATACGACCTGTTCAAATGTCATGGAGCATCCCCCCTTTCGCCTATGCGTCAGGGGACAGCAGAAAGCTCACCTCCCCGGCGCAGGGCCGGAGGGACGTGACCACCTACATTGCAGACAGTACCAGTGCTGCCTATGCAGCATCTATAGAATATCATATTTTCTGCCCGAATACAACACCCCGTCCGCTCACAGGCCGGGGTGTTCGTCTTGTCTATCCCGCCTTCTCCTGCTATACTGAGAACCAAAGGAGCGGCGGGCAGGCCCCGCCGGACAAAGGCTTATGGAGTATCGGAACTGGAACCAAAAAGACGGCACCGGACGAAGCATCTCCACCTCCCTGCTGGGATATGGATGTATGCGCTTTCCCACCCTGCCGGACGGCAGCATCGACGAGGTGCGGGCCGAAAAACTGCTGAACACAGCCCGGGAGGCGGGCGTCAACTATTTTGACACCGCCTTCCCCTACCACGGCGGCGCAAGTGAGCCTTTCGTGGGCCGCGTCATCGCAAAATGGCCCCGGGAGAGCTTCTACCTCGCCACCAAGCTGCCTGTCTGGAACTGTAAGACCCTCGACGAGGCCAAGGCCATCTTCGAGCAGCAATTCCAGCGGCTGGGCGTGGACTACATCGACTTCTACCTGCTGCATTCCCTGCACAAGGCCCGCTATGACGCGGCCAAGGAGATGGGCATCGTGGATTGGCTCTGGGAGCAGAAAGCCGCCGGGCGCATCCGCAGCTTCGGCTTCTCCTGCCACGACAACGCAGCAGGCTTCGAGCACATCCTGCGGGACCAGCCGTGGGACTTCTGCCAGCTGCAATATAACTATCTTGACACCGACGACCGGGCTGAAGAGATCGCAGGCGACCGGGGCTACGCCCTCACCGAAGAGCGGAATGTCCCCCTCATCATCATGGAACCCATCAAGGGCGGCACGCTGGCCCAGCTCCCGCCGGATGCCGCTGCGCCGCTGCGCGCACTGGACCCCGCCGCCAGCGCCGCCTCGTGGGCGCTGCGCTGGGTGGCCAGCCATAAAAATGTGAAGGTCGTCCTCTCCGGCATGAGTGCAGAGGACCAGCTGGGCGACAACCTCTCCACCTTCGGACAGTTCCGGCCCGTGACCGACGCCGAGAATGCAGCCATCCACCAGACTGCCGACATCCTGCGCAGCCACATCAGGGTCGGCTGCACCGGCTGCCGCTACTGTATGCCCTGCCCGATGGGGGTGGACATCCCGGACAATTTCAGCATCTGGAACAAACTGGGGATGTTCGGCCAGAAGGACGCCATCCGTCAGCAGTGGACGGCCCACTTCCCCGACGCCGAAAAGGCTAGTCACTGTGTCCGCTGCGGCAAATGCGAGGCCGTCTGTCCCCAGCACCTGCCCATCCGGGACTCCCTCGCAAAGCTTCAGACCGAGCTGGACAGCTTATAACAAAAGAAAGGCGCTCTGCCTGTCCCGAGAGACGGCAGAACGCCTTTCTTTTTAGCCCACGTTGATGTGGCCCACCGGAAGCACCTTCCGCTTGTTGTCGTCGGGCTTGGCCGTCAGGCTGATGGCCAGCGACGCCGGGCCGACACGGCCCATGAACATACAAGCCATATACAGCAGCTTTGCGCCGGTGTTCAGCTGCCCTGTGACGCCCACCGACAGGCCCACCGTACCGAACGCCGAGCAGGACTCGAAGATACAGTCGATGACCGACACCGTCTCAGCCGTGTTATAGTAGACCACGACAGCCGAGCCGAACGCCGCCACTGCGCCGAGGACGATGATAGTCAGTGCGCGGTAGACCGTTTTGGACTCGATGTGGTGTCCGCCGATGACGCAGTCGTCGCGGCCCTGTGCCACACTGCGGATGGTCAGGATGAGCACCGCAAAGGTCGTCACCTTGACGCCGCCGCCCGTCGAGCCGGGGGCCGCACCGATGAACTGCAGCACACTCATCAGAAGCTTGCTGATGGGGCTGCACGCTGCGAGGTCGATGGTATTCATACCGGCGGTACGGGTGGACACCGACTGGAACAGAGCCGCCATCAGCTTGCTCGGGACGGACAGGCCGCCCATCGTCTTGGGATTCGACCACTCCAACAGGGCCAGCAGCACCGCACCGCCCACCCAGAAGATGGCCGAGAACTGCAGCACGACCTTCGCGTGGAGGGAGAGATGTCGCTTTTTGCGGTACTCCGCCAGCTCCACCCAGACCATGAATCCCAAGCCGCCGGCCATGATCATAAACATGACGACCGCCTGCACATAGTAGTTGTTGACGTAGGGCACCAGCGATGAATAGGCCCCAAACCGCCCAAAGAGGTCAAAACCTGCATTGCAGAAGGCCGAAATGGCCGTGAACACGCTGACCCACACGCCCTCTGCGCCGAACTGGGGCACGAAGGCGAAGAGCAGCAGCACGATGCCCACGGCCTCAAAGGCTGCTGCCAGCTTGATGACGATCTTCAGCACCTCGGTAGCCTTGGACAGGCCATCTGCCGAGACGCTCTCGCCCAGCAGCCGCAGGTCGCGGAAGCCCATCCGCCGCCGGGCTGCCAGCGCAAAAAAGCTGGTCAGGGTGACGAGGCCAAGGCCGCCCACCTGAATGAGCATCAGGATGACTACCTGCCCAAACAGCGAAAACTGGCTCCATGTATCCCGCACGATCAGACCTGTCACACAGGTGGCACTGGTGGCGGTGAACATCGCGTCGATGACCCCCAGCCGCCCCGTCCTGCTGGAAATGGGCAGGGTCAGCAGCAGCGTCCCCACCGCGATGACCAGCAGGAAGCTGATGCAGATGGTCTGCGTTGCGCTGCTGCCCGCCAGCCAGCCCTTGTTGGGGCGGCGGAGCGTCCATTCTTTCTTTTTGGTTTTTCCCATTGCAACCTCCCGGGCCGCCTCCGGCCATCTGCCGGAGGGGCGAGTCGTTCTGCGCCTCCGCGCAAAGTTCCCCAGCGCAGAAGCCTCTTCTTATAGGATACACCTTTTTTCTCTCCGGTTCAACTTGATTTTATGCTCCATTTGCGGTATTATATTTGTGGTGTGTCTCAGTAGCTCAGTTGGATAGAGCGTCCCCCTCCTAAGGTTATGCTCTACCGGCCGCCTTACGATGAAAAGTGATCGTTACCAATTTTAATTGAATAGATGTCTCTGTAGCTCAGCAGGATAGAGCGTTCGCCTCCTAAGCGAAAGGCCGTGGGTTCGAATCCCGCCAGGGACGCCAGCAAACACGCCGAAAACCTTTGATTTATCAGGGTTTTCGGCTTTTCTTATTTCTGCGGCTTTTGTGGCTTTTTTGCAAAAAACCTTGGTTTGCTAACATTTGCTAACGAGATTTGGCCTTTTGCTAAGAAAGGCGGTAAGTCAGAGGTTCGATTTTTACCAAAGGAACTTGCAAACATTTGTTAGCAGAAATTAGAGGAAGTTGCAAACAAAATCGCGAATTTGCTAACATCGCTCAAAAATGCTTTCAGAACCTTGCTAACAAAAAAAGTGTTTGGTCACTGTGCAAAGTGGTTCAAACGAAGAAAACCTCTCACAAAGTGAGAGGCGTTCTTCTGAGGGAGGGACTTTATAAAGCTTTTGCCAGCTGCTTGAGCAGTGCGGCAGTTTCGGGATTTTTAAGCAGTTCCAGTATCTTCGCTGCATCACTTTCATCACTTTCAGTGACGGCAGTATCCGCAGTTTTAGGCTCTGTATCTTCAACAGGATCAGGAGTCTTGGATGAGTAAAATGCTTCCTCCAATCGCTGAGCGTTTATGCAGCGATCCTCGTCGATGATGTGAGAGTAGACATCTGCAACCATTTTTACCTGAGCATGACCAGAGTCGCCCTGGACGGATTTCATATCGCCACCATTGAGTTTCAGCTTGTAGGTGATACTGGAGTGACGGAGAGAATGGAATACAACATGAGGCAGTCCGTTTTCTTTGATAAGTTTATTGAAAGCACGGTTAATCACCTGGCTTTCCATCGGACGGCCATTGCTGGAGCAAAAGACCAGGTTATTGTCGATGTATTCATCTCCAAACAGATCCATCAGCTCATCAATTTCTTTTTTTCTCTCTACCAGCATATAGGCAACTGTTTTCGGCAGGTACACGCGGCGAATACTGGTTTTGGTTTTAGGCTCTTTCAGGACCAGAGCAGTATGGGTACTGGCTATGCAAGGTGGAAACTTCTTAATAACACCTTTGTCGCTCAAATCGTCCAATGCACCTCGTGTAACCCGTTGCAGCTCTTTGTTGACGAATATATAAGCTGAACCATTTTCTATGCTCTGTGGTGCAATATCAATGCAGTCCCAGGTAAGGCCCAGCATTTCACCAATGCGTAAAGAGCAGGAGAACGCCAGATTTAAGGCAAGGGAGAGGATAGGATCATCACAGACTTCCATCGCCTTGCTCAGCGTTTCGGCAGTCCATATATCCCGTTCTTTATGTTCTTCTTTGGGAAGTGTCGCATTCAGAACAGGGTTACGGCTGATTAGTTCCCAACGCACCGCCTGATTAAAGGCACTGCGAAGTAGCTTGTGAATTTCTCTTACTGTATGCGGGGTCAGATATTCGCTTGTGGGTTTGCGGTTGTTGACGCTTACCGTTTTCACAGAGAGCAGATCGCGGTAATACTTATCCATCATCCTTGGAGTGATGTCGGATAGTAACATATCTCCGATAATAGGAGTTATGTAGTTTCTCGCCAGACCACGGCGGCTTTCATATGTTGACATTGCCCATGTATTTACACCATAGATGGACATATATTCATCGAGCAGATCGTTCAGGGTCTTTGCCGTAGGAATAAAGAAGGTTCCAGAGTCCTGCTCATACTCAATTTGCTTTTTTCGTTTTTTTGCTTCTGCATTTGTGCTGAAGGTTTCCCAACGCTGTCTGCGTTTTCCGTTTTCATCTGTGTAATCATACACCACAGAATATTTGCTTTTACGCTTCACGATAGATGCCATTTTCATTGCTCCTTTCTGAGATTTTCACATAATGAGTTTGCTTTTGATACCAGGCTTCAAAACTGCTGGTAATGATACGAATTCTTCGATCAATCAAGGTCGTCTCAAAATAGCCCCTTTTAACAAGGTCATAAGCTGTGCCAGATTTCAGCCCCAAAAGATCCGCCATTTCCGGTACTGACATCGTAGTATGCCTCCATTTCTCTCCGGGCGGTGTACCATCCACTTTTTTATAGTGGAACTGGCCGGCATACCAATCTTCAAAGCTATCCAGCATAACTCTCATTCGTCCGGCCACTTGAATTGTTTTGAAATAGTTCTTTTTAACCAACCAGTAGGATTCTACTTTACCAAGCCCAAGCATTTTGCCCATCTCTGGTACAGACATACTGGTCTTTACTCTTTGTTTTTGCATGGCTTTTGCCTCCTCTATAAAGTTTTTCTTGCTATGGCCTCATTGTAAGAGAAAGCAGAAAAAAAGTTAAGGATGTCGATTTGGAGATCGGCATCCTTGACAAATCATTCATCTGCGTGATCCAGCCAGTCATCAAAGCTCTTTTTGGAAATGCGGATATGACCGCCGACTCTGACGCTGTGGAATACACCTTGTTTTACCAGGTTATATGCTGTGGGACGACTGATACCCAGAATGTCCTGAATCTCATCGACCGTATAGGTTCTTTTGTCATAGCTGACAGGATTTTGTTCATTAAAGCGGTTCAATTCCGCAATTCTTGCTTCAAACATAAAAACGCCTCCTTTATCCGGTAAGTGGCCTTACGGAGCCTCCATTTCCTCCGGAATATGAATATCTAAACTAACTTGCAGAGCATCATCAATCGCTCTCATTTCTTCGCGAGATACGCGCCCAATGTACGATAAAACACGCCTTTTATCAATCGTTTTAATTTGCTCCAGCAAAACAACAGATTTCAGTCCAAGCTCTGGAACGCTCTCCAGTGCATAGTGTGTGGGCAGCTCCTTTTTCTTAATCCATTTACTGGTGAGCGGAGCCACGATCAAAGTAGGGCAGAAAAAATTCCCCACATTGTTTTGAAGAACCAGGACAGGACGGGTGCCGCCTTGCTCTGATCCAAAATAAGGGTTCAAATTGGCATAATATAAATCCCCACGCTTATAAATCCAATCTTCTTTCATGTTCATCCTCCTATGTTTTTAGATTTGATTATGTAAGAAGGAGGCTCTGCAAATTACAGAGTCTCCTTCGATTTAGCGCCTGTTTTATCCCTTACTTGTCCACGACACCCCAGGGATTTGGGTAATCATTAAGCCGCAGGTGGCTGGCCTGCTTCTCAGGAATTTCACCTCCACTTCGTTTGGTCTTACCCATGGCCTGCGACGGTTGTTATCACGCTCGGACTATGGCTGTAAGAGAGCTTTCCTCCTTGTTATGCCATGACCGGATGCCATCCGATGTATTCCAGCCTGATATATTTCTGATAAACCGCAAACTCATCTATACAGCAAAAATGGGTTGGCCTGTTATGTGAGTGGCAGCTCTCAGAAAATATACCGCTGATGTAGCGGCTATTACGCCCAAAGAGGATCAAACTTAATGATTCGTATATGAGGTTGTCAAGGTGCAAGTGAAAGGATTTCCCTCTCACTTGCTACTGCCACTTTTTTTAGAAATCTATAACCAACTTTTTTATTTTTTCTTCAATTTTTTTCAGACGCTTATGAGCTGCGGGCTGACTAATGCCATATCTTTTGGCTAATTGCAGTGTACTTGGCTTTTCCATGCCGTAATAATCCAAGATAAAAGAGCGTTCTTTCTGACTCAGCTGCTGCAAAGCACGGTGCAGATCGGCCATAAGAAGATTACAAATTGCTTGTTCCGCAGTATCAACAGATTCATCCACAAACAAATCTGTATCCTGATAACCTTCCTCTGTGCCGTCACGATCTCCCACATGAGAAGCCGGGAATATAGAGCGACTTTTCTCATGTTCCTGGAGATAGCGGCTGTGGCGGTCCTCCTGTTGGTATTTTTCAAAATCTTTGCGAGAACATTCCATGATAATGCGGTCATCTTCATCACGGAACATTTTGACTGTTTCAACAAAAAAGCGCCCAGTAAAGCAACCATTGCGGCGTGCCTTACTGAACGCTGAAAAACTGATTTCCTCCCATTCCTGTGGGCTGTTATTTTTCCAAATGAATACTCTCGTCATATCCTTTCCTCCGTTCAAATTCTTGGTAGTCAGCGAATTTGAACGGTGTCATGGATATTTTGCTATGTACGCCTCCCAGCGCATACCGGCCTCCTAATACCGGGCAAAGAAAAAGGCCGGAAGTGTTTTCACCTCCAGCCATGTTCCTGCCGCCATATTGCAGCAGGAATGAAAAAAGCCCGGTTAATGCCGGGCCTTATGTAGAAAAGTATTCAATTTAGTGCATTCCTGCCACTATAACAAGTATAGCAGGTCGGAAGTCGGAAGGGAGTAGGGATTAGGTCGGGGATTTGTCGGGATTTAGTCGGGATTTAGTCGGGGCAGTTCCTCCAGGACTTCTGGAATAGAATATCCAAACAAGCAAACAGAAAATAAATAGATGGCTTCTCGTTTTCGGTCATAAAAGACACTGCGCTCTATATTTAGTTCTTCCAGCAATTCTTTCTCTGTGCTGTTGAACCGATAGATGAATTGCTTAGTCAAAATTTCATAGTAAAGTTCTCCTCGATCCGGATACCGTTTCAGACGAAGGAGTGCACGGTCAATAATATTGACCAGCATTTGATTTTGAACAAGGCAGCAAACTTTTTCTTCAAAGGCTTGCAGTTCAATATCTGGTGCAAAATTTTCAAGATAGCAGAGGCCAGACTCTATATCTTGTTCTCCCATAATCCAAGCAGTTTCTTGTAATTCTTCTGCCCGTTCACTCAGAACCCAGACTACATCACGGTAAATCTTTAGAATCAGCTTACTTCTATGAAACGCAGCATCGCTGTTAAGCCCCAAAGCTGTTAGCCTGCTGTTACATTTTTGGATTGTTGTACTTTCTTTTCTCATAGAATATCCCTCCTTGTTCACAATATTGCGAACATATTAGGTACAAAATAGCATAGCAGAGGAGAGTGAGAGAGGGCAGTGCCTCCCTCTATTCCCCCCTTTGGTTATATCAGGTTCCTGGATTTTAGACGAATCTGCATTGCTTGCTTGGAAACCTCAAAAATATTTGCCATTTCAGCAATGAGCTGTTCATCTGTCCGGCCTATTTTAAGCCGGTAAAAACATTTTTTAATCTGTGGTAAAGGCATCAGCAGAGCAGAGGCCAAAGTATCCGCCTGACGCTCAATTATGCCATGACTTTCGTCGGAAGAAACATTTCCGTTATAAGCAGCAACATCTCCAGTACCAGAGTACAACTTCTTATGTAGTACCCAATGAGCCAGCTCATGGGCACAGGTAAAACGGAGCCGCCCTAATTTTGACGGATCACAAAGCCGTTCATCAATTAAGATTGTACCGGCTCTTACTGCAATCATTCGATACTGTCTCTGTAGCTGGTCATATAAAACAACGGCACCGTCATCGAAAATTGTTTCCCCTAATATCTTGGGGTTTTTTCTTAGTGTATGAAACTCCAGGATTAGATCAAACTTTGTCTCGATAATGGTTTCGATTGGCACAGGACATGGTTGCCCGGATAGCAGAGAGGGATCATATTCCATCAGGATTTTTCGCCCTACCGCCTCGATTGCTTCTGTACGGATTTGTGGAATTGACAAAGCTCTCCCCCCTATCGTTTACGCTCCTTTAGCATTTTCATAAATGTCTGCCATTCTTCATCGGTAGCGTCTACTTCTTTTGCCACACGCAAGGCTGCCCGAACAATATCTTTTTCCATGATATAGTCTGGCAAATCAGCAGATACTGTATTGCGTGATTTTGCAGCCAGATCCAAAAGCAACTCATGTTCTGATTTATCCAAATTCAGAAAGGCAGAGATGCGTTCCACAAAATCTCCAGTGGGAGCAGGACGGCGGCTTTGTTCAATGTCACACAGATAGCCATAAGCAATATTCAAATGCTTGGCTGTATCGCGTAAATTGAATTTATGTGCCTTGCGTTTATCAGCTATAAATGATCCAAAAGTTATATTGCCCACAGCATTCACCTCTCATTTGTTCGACGAACTGCGAACATCTTGCTTATATTGTATATCGAACATCCGTTCACTTCAAGGACAAAAATTCCATTTGAAAAGAGGTGTTAAAAATCAATAACACCTCTTTTGCACTATATAAATTCCTGAGCGATTTGCTGCATTTCCGTAATGCACTCTTTGGGAGAGAGAATTTTTATTTTCCCTTTGAATTTGAATATCCAGCCATAAAAAGTTCCACTGGGGTTCACTTCAATTTTGGCTGTGAAGTGTGTATCATCATACCTATCAACAGCAGCATCTTCTCCATAATGATCTATAATTACTCTCATCAATTCGTTTTCACATAGAAGGGTTACTTCCTTCGATGACTCCGATGTAAACATATCAACCATTTTATTTGTATAGGAGGCTACATCAAATCCCTCTATCGGCATAAAGTAAGTTTCCAGATTTTCTACACTTGTTAGCCGATCTACACGGAAGTGAGCAATCTTCTGATGCTTCAGAGAAAATCCAATCAAATAGTAATGGTCATTTTTCCATTCAAGCGCATAGGGATTTACGACATAATAATATCCATCGTGCTTTAAGATTTTCTTTTTTTCCTGAGTATATTCATAGTATTGGAACCGAATTTGCTGATGGTTTCCAATCGCTGTTTGGATATTATCAATGATATAGTAAACCTTTTCATTATGCGGTTTGACACGGCTGGATAAAGCAGCAAATTTTTGAAGCTGTTCTGCCTGATGTGTGCTGGTCAGACAGCATAATTTCTGTACCAGTTCCTCGGATTTCTTGGCAGAAATGATCTTCGAGGATGCTACTGCGTCTGTCAGCATTTTCAGTTCTGGATACTCAAACAGGCGGCTTCCCATAAAATATTGGTTTTGGGTACTCTTGGCCACCACAATATCAATCCCTGCATCAATCAGCGCATTGGTATCCGCGTAAACAGTCTGCCGCACTGCCTGAATTCCTTTTACATTCAGATGGGCAATGATGTCAGATACTGTGGCGGGATGATTTTCGTCGGTCCGCGCATAGAGAAACCGGAGTAATTCCAGTATCCTCATATTTGTTGAATTCTGCATACTTCACCTCCTCGATTCTTAAAATGGCCTATTTTGTATGGTGTCCAGCCCCAAAGACCAGAAGCAGGGCGACAGCACAGAGAAGTAGGCCAATCCAATTTCGATCCATAATCAGCTTGATTACCGCCACAAGCAGCAGTCCGCCCACCAGGAGCACAACGCCGTTCATTCAGCGTCCTCCCGAGGCATAGTTCCCCATGTGGATGTCCAGCACCCCTCTGGGCGGCTGGATCAGAGCGTCCTCATACTGACACTTCCACTGAATCTCTCGGCACATCTGGCCATCCGCCACGCCGTCTATGGTTTCCCCATCCTGAATGGGGTTATCATGCTCCAATATGTACGATGCCACATTGTAGGCGTGGTTTACCACCCAGTTGGGGTCCATGTCGTGGAAGTGGTACTGGAGGTCGGGCAGGAACAGGGTGCTCATGCCCACCGTGTCGATGAGCATATCTTCGGTACCCTCAATGTTAAAGAAGCGGACATTGACGCCAAAGCGGATGAAGCGGTCCGAGCCTTCGATCTGATGGGAACGCACATCCTCCGCCAGAAACAGCTTGCCGCAGTTCTGGAAATAGAATGCTTCGCATGAGGGGTACAGCTCCGCCAGAGCCTCCAAGAAGTCGATGTCCAGATTGGCACGCTCCAGTGCCGGAAGCGCCGCCGTCAGCATATCGGTAGCTACCACCTGATATTTGCACTCCCGGAAGATCCGCTCCCGGTCCTCCTGGCAGTCCCACATCTGGCTCATCAAAAAGGCATCGAAGCCTTTGCCCTTGAACTTGTCGCATTTCATCACCATCAGCTGCACCGGGCATTTTCCGTCCTTGAACTCTGCAATATGCTCCTGTGCGGCAAAGCCGGCCATTTTCTTATCATAACAGAAGCACTCTGTTGATCCGATGTGCTTCTCCATTATGGCAGTCATTTTTTCTTTATCCGGCATTTCTACCGGTTCTTTGAACAGCATCTGAATGAGATAGGGGCCTCCGGGCTGGGGGCCTTTTTTGTCATCCAGGTTTTGCTGGAACACTTTATTGCTCATACTTATTCCTCACTTTTCCTGATGGCATCTTCGATCTGTCTGCTGACGGTGTCCATATAAAGATACACCCCATCCCTATCACAGTGGTACAGGTTTGAGTAGCTTGTACTCTCATTAGGGCGGATAGGGTTAGGCTCCACCACCTCGGTAGCTTCCAGCAGACCGACACTCAGTTCAGCCGCGGCAGTGAGGGCCTTTTTCAGCACAGCAAGCTGTCCGTTGCTCCAAATCCTCTCCAGATCTTCACACACTTTGGGGTCCTGCTCCAGATTACGGAGAAGTTGCACAACCTGCTTCGGAGACAGGTAGACACCGGCGCAGTAGTTTTCAATGATCTGATTTTCTGCCGGATTTGGAAAAGCTGTTGGCACCACCTGTTCCCATGAGGTAAAGTAGCGCGCATATTCTGGCTTCTCCTCTATCAAAAAGGAAAAACCGCTCCCTCTAGTGTAATAGTAATCTCGGAAAAAGCCCTGGATCACCGCAATATAAAAGCCGTGGCTCTTGTCAAACAATTCATCCGGCTCTGTCCCCGCACCGACCCGCAAGGTATCCAGATATTTTTCCGCATAGAAATCCTCTATCCCATTCTGTGCGGCAAGAGCCAGCACCTTTTCTTCCTGCCCCTGCTGGACCCAGGAAAGCGGGGTAAAATACCATTCCTGCATTTCTTCTGGGGAAATCGGGTGAAAACTCACATCGTATCCCATAAAATCCTCCTTTCACTCACACTCAGGCGATTCCTCTAATGAACCGATTATTTCCTGTAGTTCAAAAAGCGCATCTTCTGCCTGGCGGCCTGTTTCCTCGCCCCAAAACCGATTTCCCCCAGCTAACTGATCAATTAGATTAAATATGGCAACTGCGTCAGGGATAGGGATAGCTCCCGCTACCTTCCACTCTGTCTCTTTTTTGTGAAGGTAGGTTTTTATCTCTCCAAACAACTGCTCATGAAAGATATTATTACAACGCAGTTCCACAAGAAATCCATTTTCGCCATAAACTATATCTGAAAAATTTATGTTCAAATATTCCTTCATAGACACATCCTCCTTCTTAATCCCACCAGAAGTACCAAACAGTGGACTGCCGCAGCACATCGGCCAGAGCGCCCACGGTGGCGTCCTCTGGGCCTTGGTCAATTACATCGGGACAGAAGCCATACAGTTCCACTGCTGCATCCATAGCCTTCTCCTTGGGAACGGGAGCCGGGAGCAGGAACTCCAACTCGTCGTGGCTCATGGCAGCAGGCACCGCCCCATGCTGTTCAAACCAGTATTTCGCAACTGCCATTAACTCCGGCGTGTCAGGACACTCATTCCAGCCACCAAAGGGCAGGTAGGCGAATATCTCCCAAGGATTCTTCACGGGGATTTTAGCCAGAATGAGAGGATGCCCTCTATATGTCCAGCCTGGGCAACCGGCCCGACCTGTTCCCGGAGTCCGGGTATGTGGACAAATACACGAAACCGCCCGCCGACTACGATGTGCCGGAGGAATATCTGGACGATGAAACCTTTGCGGCTATCTTGGGCGAGGCGGAAAAGTACCTGGGTTATCCCTATGTGTGGGGCGGCAGCTCCCCCGCCACTTCCTTTGACTGCTCTGGCTTCGTATCCTGGGTGATCAATCACTCCGGCTGGGATGTGGGCCGCCTGGGGGCCCAGGGGCTCTACAACATCTGCACCCCCACCAGCGTGCCCCGCCCCGGCGATCTGGTCTTTTTTGAGGGTACCTATGATACAAGCGGCGTTTCCCACTGTGGTATCTATGTGGGGGACGGGATGATGATCCATGCGGGCGATCCCATCAGCTACGCGAATTTGAATACAAGCTACTGGCAGTCCCATTTCTACGCCTACGGGCGTTTACCATGATTGGAGGTACTCTATGGCGGCAAGCAAAAGCCAAAAAATCCAGGCCGAGATCGAAAAGGTCAAGGCCAAAATCAACGAGCAGCAGGCCCGGCTCAAGGAGCTGGAGAAAAACAAGCTGGAGGCGGAAAACAGCGAGATCGTGGACATCGTGCGGGGTCTGAGCATTTCCCTGGAGGAGCTGCCCCTGGTGCTTCAGCAGCTCCGGGAGGGTACTTCTGGACAAAGTGTCCAGAAGTCGGGGCCTATGGAAAAGGAGGAAAATTGAATATGAAACGATGGAAGTCTTTGACGGCGGCGCTTTGCGCCGCTGTTCTTTTATGCGGATTCAGCACCACCGCCTATGCTGGGGGCGGCGAGTATGAGGACTACGGCGATCCCACAATGGAAACCCTGGCCCCGGAGCCGGAGCCTACCATAGAGCCCGGCCAGGGCTTTTCGGAGGAGGGCGGTTTTGTGACCCGCGACCTGCTCTATGACGAAAACACCAACAAGCAGTTTATCACCGTCCAGACCAGCGGCGGGGCTACATTTTATTTCGTCATTGACTACGACAAGCCCGTGGACGAGGAGGGCGAACAGTACGAAACCTATTTTCTGAATGTGGTGGACGAAGCCGACCTGCTGGCCGCAGCCGAGGCCGCTGGCGTGGAACAGGCGGTGTGCTCCTGCTCTGAAAAATGCGAGGTGGGGGCTGTCAATACAGAGTGCGCCGTCTGCTCTGTCAATATGGGAAAATGCGTGGGCGTCGCCCCGGAGCCTGCGGAAACTGAGGAGCCTGCGGAGGAGCCGGAAACAGGCGGCAGCATGGGGAGGCTCCTTCTCATCCTGGCAGTGGCTGGGATCGGCGGCGGGGCCGCGTTCTATTTCAAGGTGATCCGGCCCAAACAGCAGCAGGCCGCCGAGCCGGAGGAGGACTACGGCGAGGAGGACTATGAGGACGACGGCCCGCCCTGGGACGAGGACGAAAACAGCGAGGAGGATGAGGAATGAACTTTACCAATAACCCCTATGAAAAAATGATGAAACAGAAGCCCCGGCCTCTGGCCCCCTCCATCCCCAAAGCGCCCAAAGGCTCCCGTTGCTCCGGGTGCCCCTACTGGCGGGGGATCAGCTGCGTGTCCTGCTACCGGGAGCTTTTGAAAACCCCTGCCGGGAGGTGATGGGGTGGCCCGTGAACTGACCCGCGAGGAAAAAAGGAAAATCCGCGCCCTGGTGGTGAAGTGGTGCGCCAACTATAACAAGGAATATGGATGCCTGCCCCTGGAGTGCGAATGTTATATGTTCGGCAAATGCTGGACGGGGGCCTATTGCCGTTATTTCCGGGAGGCTGTCCTGCCCCTTGATCCGGCGCTGGAGGCGGCGCTCTTGACCGAGGGCCCGCCCCCGGTTTTCAAACCCTGCCCCATCTGCGGCGGGGCTGTCCCCGTGGATGGGCGCATGGCCTACTGCTCCGAGGTTTGCGCCCGGATCGCCCTGCGGCGGCAAAAGCGGGAGTATATGCGGAAAAAGCGGAGGTGATGTGTGGAAAATTAGGCCCCGGAAAACCCGCTGATCACAAGGCTTTCCGGGGCCGGTTTTGGGGTGGGCCGTATGTTTCTTTGGCCTACCCCCGTTTTAGCCAAATGCTTTCCACATCCCCACGCTGTCACTTCTGGACACTTTGTCCAGAGGTGGCGGCCTATTTGATTATGACAAGGAGGCGGTATTCTGGAAGAAAATCAAGGCTATGTGATACGCCACACGATCCTGTTTGACAACAAATGTGGCTTTGTGCTGGGGGAAAACCCCAAGGCTCCAAACCCCTATGTAACATGGCAATTCAACGAGCAGGACGGGCACCGGGACTTCTTTTGGGGCCACTATCACAACGAGCCGGATATGGCAGAACGGGATTTTCACAATCGGGCTGAGGACTATCAGCGGCGCTATCATGTGTTTGAGGTAGAGCAGGCCCCGGACAAGGAAACCTACAAATACTACTCCACCCAGCGGCCCATCGACATCGGCACCTACCCGAACAGCTACTTTAACCGTCCTGTCCACATGGATTTATATTTCACCCGCCTGGAAGTGACGGGTGAGGCGTTCCAGGCGTGTGGTGCCATCACCTATGCCCAGCCGCTGACTGAGCGGGAAATGCAGGATTATGAACTGCGGCCCTCCCGTGAAAATCTGGACATCCGGCGGCAGATGGATGCCCAGGCCCAGGTGGTAGGCAAATGGGAGGACGCCCACCATGTCCCGGAACAAAGGCGGCTGACCTGGTTTTATCCCGACTTTGGCAGCTATGTGGCGAAAGAGTATGTCACCCCGGAGCAGCTTACCGCCCGCGCCCGTGGGGTGGAGCGTCAAGTAGCAGCTAAGGCCCACAAACAGGCGAAAGAAAAACAGCCGATTGCCGAACAAATCAAGGCCGCCCAGCGGGAGGCCCTGGAGCACCGGGAGCCGGAGGCTCCAAAAAAGAAAGCCCCCGATAGGGGCGAGCGTTAGGAGGTATGTGTATGGAAAAACAGAGGGAACAGGATCGGGCCGACCTGGAAATGAAAAGGCTGTGCGGCGTGTTTGGCTCCCCCCAGCCCCCGGAGGAGGAAAAGCCGCTGGACAAGGTAAAGGAGCCGCCCCGCCCCTATCGGAGCCGGGAGCGCGAGGAACGGTGAGCCAGAAAAAGCGCCGCCGCCCTGTCCATCTTCATGTGATGGTGTCCGAGGAGGAGCTGGCGCTGATCCGGGAGCGCATGGCCGAGGCGGGTGTCCGTAACCTGGGGGCCTATGTGCGGAAAATGGCGCTCAACGGCTATGTGCTCCATGTTGACCTTTCGCCCGTCCGGGAGTTGGTATCACTCCAGCGGCGGTGCTCCAACAATCTAAACCAGGTGGCGATCCAGGCGAACACCTACGGCGGCATTTACCCGGAGGAGATCAAGGCCCTCCAGCGGGACTATGAAACCCTGTGGGAGCCGCTGTCCGACCTGCTCAAAAAGCTGTCGGCGGTGGTGGAGCTTTAACCCTTGCCGGGGAGCGCAACGCTCCCCGGCTGCCCCGGCTTCTGGACACTTTGCCCAGAGGTGGGGGCAGCCGGAGTCATCCTTGTTGGCCCCCTCTTACTGAGTTATAATATACATATAGAGGCAAATAGCAAACTTTTGTAGGAGGTATGAACCATGCGTATCATTTTGAAAATCATCGCGGCCCCCTTTGTTCTGGCGCTGATCCTCGCTGTGGCGGTGCTCTCGTTCCTCTCCTGCATCGCAGGGGCGCTCTGCTGGCTGGCGTGTACGGTTTTCGTTCTGCTGGCGGCCTGCGGTTTTTTCGCAGGGCTGCATACCGGGTGTATTGCCATGCTGGTGCTGGCGTTTTTGGTTTCCCCCTTTGGGCTCCCGGCCATCGGGGAGTGGCTGCTGGAGCGCCTGTATGGGGTGAAATACGCTTTGCAGGATTTTATGTTTAGCTGATGACCTCTGGACACTTTGTCCAGAAGTGCCGGGCGGCGGGGATTTTCCCGTCGCCCGCTTTTCGTCTATCTGGAGGAGGTGAGCCTACGGCCACAACACGCTTGATCACCCACCATATCAGCAAGGGGGAAACTGTTGCCCAATCGCTGAAAGACCGTTTCGACTACGGCCAAAACCCGGAGAAAACCCAAGGCGGGGAGCTCATTTCCGCCTATGAGTGCGACCACCGCACAGCCGATGCCGAGTTTCTGCTGGCAAAGGCAAAGTACAAAGCCGTCACGGGCCGGGAGCAGCGGCGGGATGCGGATGTGCTGTGCTATCAGATCCGGCAGTCCTTCCGTCCTGGAGAGATCACCCCGGAGGAGGCAAACCGGGTGGGCTATGAAACGGCTATGCGCTGGACAAAGGGGAAGCACGCCTTTTTCGTTGCCACATGATAGGCAATCACATCATCCGCACCGCGCACTCGTCCGGTAGCGGCAATGTACTGCCGCTTTGCCAGAAGAAACTCTGCATCCGCAGTCCGGCTGTCACACGCATAGCCGGTAATGAGTCTGCCGTTATCTGTTTTCTTTGGATTGGCCACATAGTCGATGATGTCACTGATCGCCCGACTTTCTGTGCGACCCTTGCCGACATGAAGCGGCATGATTCTTGTGGTTGCCATAGGTCAGACCTCCTTCCCGAAAAGAAAACGGCCTGCCGTAGCAGACCGCTTTCACTATTCTATAAAACTTTCTTCATCGAAAAAATTGAACTCATCATCTTCTAAGTGTCTTGGTGGAAATCTCATTTCATATTGCTCTTGCGCCAATGCACGGACATTAGGCCGCCTATCCTTTAGTCGATTTTTCAGCCAGGACAACTGCTCTTTCGATAGCCTCCATGGAAGATTCAAAAGACGATTCAGTGTCATCAGTTCAGCCTGCTTTTCTGCTGGTAGCAAAGCACAGGATTTACAAATGTGGGCTGCATGACCTTTGCCTGAAAATTTTTCGTTGGCTTTGTATTCGCCACAAATTTTACAATAATGTCCATGCTTTTTCATAAGCTGATACCTTTCTCGCAAAGTGCATATAACCTGCGAATTGCTTTCATAATCACATCCCATTCCAAATCAGAAGCATAAGAAAACTTTTTACGGTATGCCTCCCAAAGTTTTTGCATAACCGAATCATTTTCTACTTCGTTAAAAACTTCTTCAGCCTGGTTAAGATACTTCTCAGATCCCCGTTTATGAGCAGTTGCCAGAAGCGCATCATGTAAAATTTTCGGGTTCAGCGTGGTTCCATGCAGCTGTTCTAAAATGTAAATATCGTAGAAATCTCTCATGCGGGTATTGGTTGTGGTTCTGGTAATAATGGTTTCCAGTTTTTCTGCCAGCACAGTTTCTAAATTATAAGCCCAAATATCAATGGAGCGATCTTCCAGCATAAGTTTGAATGAATACCGAACCTCTCTTGGAGTGATTGCATCTCCCGTAGAAATATCAATTTTCAAAGGGGTCACTACACCATCGAATGTTGTACTCATGCTGACACGAATCCCCGGATACTCTGCTTCATCCATAATCTCCGAAATACTTTTCAGCTGAAATTTAACACCATCATCAATCGGAACAGTTACGATTGATGAAATTAGATTCTCAATATCCTCCACATTAACATTAGCTCCTTTTATGGTTGCATCCAAATCCATCGTAGAGCGGGCATCCAATCCAACCATAGCCGCTACCAACATACCACCCTTTAAGATAAACTTATCACGATACTCAGAAAGAGAAATACGCTCCAAAAAACGCTCCATCATGTAGTTCCTCATTAAAATCTGAGCATCTGCGGATTTTTCTCTGGAAAGGTTTCGTATTAAATCTTTAAGCTGCCTTGCTGTTTTTATCATAAAAGTACCTCCAAATACTGTCGTAAAATTTTTTCCACCTTGAACATCCCGGCATATTGCATTAAAGCTCGCAGGTTCTTATCTTTTCTACGGGCATACGCTTTCAGTGCTCCCTGAAAGGTCTGAATTTCAATTCTGCTACGGCTTCTGAGCAAATCACAGATCGTTCGCTCCATATCATAAACCGGCACAGTATGCCCGAACGGAGTTTTCGCTGTTGTAAGTCCTACATCATGTAAGTCTGCTTTAATCGTAAAAACTTGAATGCCTTCTGCTTTCATTTTGCTTGGATTGCATCCAGTTTTGACCGTAACTGTATATTCTATTGGTTCACGGTCTGTCAGATCGTGAAAAAATAAAGCTGTTTCATGTGAAAATACTGCTTGTTCAAATCGCAAATGAAGCAGATACATGGCATCCACCCAGGAATCTTTGGACAGATAAATCCCATGTGCAACTCTATCCAAATCTCGTGAACGCACATAATCATAAAATACCGGCTTTGAAATTCCAGAGGATACGACCTGTGATGTTCGCAGCATTCCTTCTTGTGCTGTTAGCATCTGATCCAGCTGTTCAAATTGTCCCATCATGTCACTTCCTTTCGTACTAATATTATATTCAATATTAGTTCAAAAGTAAAGTCGTGGATATATAGTTTCTCTTTCCAAATTTAACAGACGGTGTTTGGCATTTTGTGGCTTTGCGTATTTTTTATCCATAAACCCAATCCTGAATGGCAAATTTCAAACTCTGCACCTTACCCATCAGCCAGATTGCAGCCAACGGCAGCCCCATAGGGCTAATCAAAAATGCCATAACCAGCAAAATCACACCATTTTGCGGGGAATAGGTAATAAGCACAGCCACGCCAAGCAGAGCAATTACAGTGCTGAGCAGACCAAGCACCAGACCGGATATGTAGATCAGCCCCGTGCAGAGCCAGACAAAAAGCGTCAGCACCAAAATGACCGGTGCAGTTATAATCATCAAAAGCCCTTTCAAAATCTTCATGTCATTTCCTCCTTGCAGCGTTCTTGGTATCTTTTCTAATCATATTATCCGGCATGGGCAGGCAAAAGACAAGGATACCGATAAAAAGAAAAAGCGGAGAGAGGAGCAGCGAAGTAATGCCGTTCCTCCCTCCGCAAATGGAGTATCTATCCCTGTTATAAAAGTTCGGAAAGCTGGGTAAGGATTTCCTCTACGCCCTCCCATAACTGTTCCTGCCGCTGGGATATATCCTCCAAGTCAGCATCATAAACCCGCCCAGTCTCATGCACTTTACGGGTCAGCTGGTTTAAGTTGTTGCTGTTTCGGCGCATCAGGGAAACAAGCTCCTTCAGCTCCGGCAGCTCCAGCTTGACTACATACCCATCCAGCGCCATTTTTCTTAGATAGGCTTCACGGTTGGAGGTTCCAAACTGAGACATTTTTTGCTCAATCACAGCAAGCTCCTCCGCTGAAACTCTAAAGTTTAATTGCATATCCCGCTTACGCTTTGCCATGGTTATCTCTCCGGTCCCTGTTTCTTCGGGGCGGCAGGCTTATGGGCAGGCAGTTCCTGCTTGAGCTTATCCCGTACAGAGGGGCGGGACGGTTGTATCTTTTCTCCCTGAGTACGGCTGCGCTGCTGTTCTTCTCGCACCAGATCAATAAAGCCATCCAGCACAGCAGGGTGGCTGTTTAAGGCATAACCACAACGGACGGTTTCGGTATTATCGTTAGGAATGGTCTTGGCCCATTCTTTGTTGCGTCGGGAGTAACGCCCATCCCAGTCCTGAAGCTGGACCGTGTTAGACAGAACCATGGACACACGCTCCATGCCATAGGTCACGATCACACCCTTTGCCGCATCGTGGCTGAGATACATTCCGTCGAAGTGCTCCCGCACCGCCGCTTCAATAGATTCCTTGCATTGGCGATTTACATTGTTGGAAGCTCGGTACTGCTCCAGCTCCCCATGTTCTCTCGCATAGGCAGCTGAATGGGGATAGATCGGTGTTGTTCGCAGTTCCTCTTTAGCTCTGCACACATCGTCGGCACGGTTCTCAATGCTGTCCCGGATCACATCCATGTGACCGGTCTCCAGCTTTTCAAAGTAGCGGTACACATCCGCCAGCGGCGAAGAAGATTCCAAAAGTGCCTTGGCCTGGGCGTCGGTCAGCTCCAGCTCCTCCATTGCCATCACAATATCCTCACGGACAGTATATTCATAGGTGTGGTGCAGGATTTCTTCCGGGGGGCGGCTTTTCAGCCAGTCCCTGTATTTTTCCTGCTCAGCAGCCATCTTTTCATAAAGAGCCGTATTCAGATCGTTGGTATTCATGTTATCGCACCTCCTCATGCTGTTTTGGTTTCTTGTCTGTACTGCGGGGCGGCACCGGGCGTTTCAGATGATCCAGCACCGAAGGCCGTGTGCTTTTGGCAACAACAGCCTCGGCGTGTGCCTGTCCCTTTCCGTCGATGTTGAGCAAAGTATCCAGCTCCACCAGACGGGCGTTTTTGCTTCTCAGTTCTTCTTCATAAAGGAATGGCTTTCCGACTTCCTCCTTTGCCGCAGCCTGCTGCTGATAGAGGTTATCCAGCTGGGCCTTTGCCGCCTCTAGACGCTGAGGCATCTGGGCGAGGGCATTGTCGATACGGGTAAGATTTCCGCGAGGGTCTGTACCAAGGGTTGCCCGGTGGGTCATCTGTCCTTTTAGCAGGAGCGTATATTCCTGTTTCCAAGCGGAAAATTCCACAGACATGGCATAGCCCCGGTAGCTGCCGATCTGCACCGGATCGGAGGTTTTGACCTCCTTGCAGGCATCCAAAAGGGCAGCACCGGCGTTCTCCTTATCGGTCAGCAGATCTCCACGAATCTCCATACCGGCAAAGCCGTCCTCCGGGTGCGGGTGAGCTGCCAAAACCTCCAGGTCAGATTCAAAGCCTTTGATAAAGCCCTTGTGCTTTTCAATCTCCTCCGGGAAATATTTGAGCAACTGATCCTCCAAGCGGTACTGCTTACTCTGGTGGTCGGCTTTCATCAGCTTCAGGCGGGATACCTCCACATCCAGATCCATACGCTCTTTGATACGGGGGTCTCCGGCGCACAGAGCCTTGATCTCGGCAAAGGAAAGCGCCGTTTCATCCACATCATCGCAGGAGCGCACCGGCGATTTAGAAGTCATGATCTGGCTGATGAATTTCTGCTTATTCTCCACGGTCTGCCAGAGGTATGCGTCGAAAGTTCCCTCGGTCACATAGCGATACACATGGACAAGGGGATTCTGGTTGCCCTGGCGCTCGATACGGCCCTTGCGCTGGGCAAGGTCTCCCGGTCTCCACGGACAGTCCAGGTCATGAAGTGCCACCAGACGGTCCTGCACATTGGTGCCTGCGCCCATCTTGGCGGTGCTGCCCATAAGCACACGCACCTGACCGGTACGGACTTTGGAGAACAGCTCCTTTTTCCGCACCTCGGTATTGGCCTCATGGATAAAAGCGATCTGGTCGGCAGGCATTCCCTGAGCAATGAGTTTCTGACGAATATCGTCATACACCGTAAAGGCCGGTTCCTGCTCCGGCAGAGGTACAGCGCCTTCCAGTGCGTGAAGCAGTGGATTATCCAGCGTTTTCGCCGCCTTGCTTGCAGGAGCTTTTGCCTGCGGGGTAGAAATATCACAGAACACCAGCTGGGTTAATTTATCAGCCTCGCCATCCCGCCAGATCTGCATGATGTTCTCTACGCATTGATTGACCTTTGTTCCGGGTTCGTCCGGCAGCATCTGGTTGACGATCCTCTGGTCCAGCCCCAGTTTACGGCCATCCGAGGTAATCTTGAGCATATTGTCCTGGGACGGGTCAACGGTTCCGCTGTGTACCAGCGATGCGCGCTCCGAAAGGGCCTTGACCATTTCCTGCTGATGTTCGGTAGGCTGCGCCACGATGTTGTGGTATTCCACTTCCGGGGTAGGCAGATTCAGCTGGTCGGCAGTCTTAATGTCAGCCACTTCTTTGAACAGGTTCATCAGCTCCGGCAGGTTAAAGAACTTGCTGAATCTCGTTCTTGCCCGGTAGCCGGTTCCCTCCGGTGCCAGCTCCAATGCTGTGACGGTCTCCCCAAATCGGGAAGCCCAGCAGTCGAAGTGGGTCATGTTCAGCTCTTGCAGGCGTTCATATTGAAGATAACGCTGCATGGTGTAAAGCTCGGTCATGGAGTTGCTGACCGGGGTGCCGGTGGCAAAGATCACACCACGATTTCCGGTGATCTCGTCCATATAGCGGCACTTGGCAAACATATCGGAGGATTTCTGCGCGTCCGATGTGGAAAGACCAGCCACATTCCGCATTTTTGTGTATAGAAACAGGTTCTTGTAGTTGTGGGCCTCGTCCACAAACAAACGGTCCACCCTTTTTTTCCTCTGACATGATGGCAAGCATCACATCTTCTGACAACTTCCCTTCCTGGCTGAACTTTTTCATTCGCTGAGCCTGAGAGAGAGAAGGGGTAGCCTGCTCATAGTCCATTGTTTCCACCAGCATTTGCTGTTCGTCCGGTTTCAAAAAAGAGAGTTCATAGGCTGGGTTAAATGCGATTTTCTTTTCATCCACCATATCCAAAAGCTCTGGAATCAGTTCAGTCAAACGAACATATCGCATTACCTGGATACCGCTTCGTTCACCGGCTTCTTTTGCCACCTGGTCTCTGGCGCTCAACTTCTGTTCAACTTGAACAGAAGTCAGGTCTGTTCTTGCTCCTTGATGTTTAATGGCTTCCAGCTTCATTTTGTAGGCAAAAGCCCTTTCACTGGGGAGCAGATTTTCTCGCTGCAAATTGCTGTCAACCATAATAATTGTGGCAGCATCGTCATCCAAGTCGCGCACAATGACAGGCATGGTTTCTTTTCCGGCCAATTCGCTGGCTCTGCGGCGTCTGTGACCGGCTACCAGCTCATAACCGCCATCAGGCAGTGGTCTGGCAATCGCAGGAACCAACACACCATACTTTTTGATGCTGTCTGCGGTTTCTATCATTGCATCATCATCCTTGACCTTGAAGGGGTGATCCTTGAACGGATGCAGTTCAGATAGGGGAATTTCCTGAATTTTTTCCAGTTGCTCGTCTTGCCGACTTTCTTCTGTAGAAAACAGGTCATCTACTGAGGCCAGCTCTATTTTTTTCGCGCTGCTTTTCAAGTTTCAATACCTCCTTCGTCAGATTTTTGTAGCCCTCAGCCACTTTGCCATTAGGATCATGGGCATAAATGCTTTTTCCTTCAGCACTGATTTCTTTAGCCCTGACAGAATGAGGAATTTCTGATGTAAAAACCTTGATCTTACTGCCATAGGTTTCGCGCAGAAGAGCGGAGATTTCTTTGGCAAAATTGGTTCGGCTGTCTACCATCGTCAGCAGAATCCCATCAATTTGCAGCTTGGGATTGATTTGTCTGCGAACCTTATTGATAGTTTGCAAGAGCTGCTCCAAACCTTTAGCTGGAAGATACTCTGCCTGGACGGGGATTATAACCCTATTAGCGGCAGCCAGTGCATTGACCGTAAGCATACCCAGGGAGGGCTGGCAATCAATAAGGATATGGGAGTATTGCCCCTTCAGCGTGTCCAGATATTGTCGCAGAATGGTTTCTCGGCTCATAGCGTTTACCAGAGATACCTCCATACCAGATAGCTGGATGTCCGCAGGCATCAGGTCTACGCCCTCAGGGTGGTGCAGGATACCCTCGCCGGGACGAATTGGTTCATCCATCAAAATACGGCCCATAGCGTCTGACAGTGTAAAGGGCAGCTTATCAGGCTGAGGATTGCCCAAGCTGATGGTCAGGCTTCCCTGTGGGTCTCCGTCAATCAGAAGGACTTTCTTCCCGGACTGCGCCAGACCAATTCCAAGATTGGCACAAGTGGTTGTTTTGCCGACACCACCTTTTTGGTTGGCTATGGCAATAATCTGTGTATTCATGATTTCACCTCATTTCTTTCTAAGTTTAGATATGAAAAAAAGTGCCTGCTTTACCTTTCCTGAGAAAGATAAAACAGGCACTTTCACTGGCTCAATACCTCTTGTAATGAACCTCTATGTATGGTAAACTATGTCCACGATACCATGAATATAATTAAGTCTCGACGGGAATTGAACTTTTGGCTAACGCCAAATTTCGCGCCTTTGCAAACAGAGTGCAAACAATAGGGGGCTAAAATCCTTTGTTTTTGCTTGATTTTGCTTGTACAAGGTTTATAGAGAACATGGAGAAAAGCCTTGATATAACTGCATTTTCTTTATCCCTGTTGATAGGGAATATATGCACTGGGTCCATCTCCTAAGGGGAAGGCCGCAGGTTCGACTCCTGTCTGGGACATATTGCGAAGATGCGAAGGATGTTTCCGCAAAGGAACTGTCCTTCGCATTTTATTTTACCCCACTGTGCAGTTTTCCACTTTTGGGGCCTGCGCCGTGCAAAGCGTCCTGTCTCCCGGACACAACAAAAGCGGCTTCGATCGCTCGAAGCCGCTTTATAACTGTGGAAGTGGAAACTCATTGGGTGAACTCAGTTTTCCAGCCAACCGTAATCAAATTCTGTAAAGTCGTGGATGTAGTGGTCTGCCCCCAGTGCCAGCAGCTCAGACCCGTCTGCCGTCTCTCCGATGCCCACGAGCCGGCCTGCGCCGTTTCGTTTTGCCAGAGCGATGGCGGTGACGCTGTCCTCGATGACCAAGCACTCAGAGAACGGAACACCCAGCCTCCGCGCCGCTTCCAGATGCATCTCGCCCTTGTCGGCATAGCTTCCGTCGTCGTATACGACATCCTGTTGTTTCAGCCAGTGACCGATTGGAAACGCGTCAAAGTAGAAATCAACATTCGCTTTTATGGAAGCACTCGCCAGCGCGAACGGGATGCCGCGCTTCTGTAAGCCTTGCAGCAGCTCTTCAGCACCTGCTACGAGGTGTAAACTGGCAGGATCGCTCCTGCACGCCTCCCGGTACAGAGCCTCTTTCTTTTCTGAATACTGCTGGCGCTCCGCAGGGGTGAGCCACGGGGCCATGTTCTTCAGGATGACGTCATTGCAGGGGCCGCATATCTTCGTCGAAGCAAGAGGGCTTTTGTCCTCGGGGTGCAGTTCATGATAAATCTTTGACCATGCTTCCATGTGGAAGTGGGTATCAAAGAACATCGTCCCATTAAAATCAAGAAGTACAGCGTGCATTGTAGCTCCAGCTTTGAATTAAGCGAAGATACCAAAGAATGCGCCAACCAGACCGATCACCAGCAGCAGAGCGATGCAGGTAACGGGCTTCCAGTTCTTCTTCTTCATCAGGAAGAACAGGCCGAGGGTCAGAGCCAGAGGGATCAGCTTGGGCAGGACGCCATCCAGAATGCTCTGGATAACGATGGGGCTGTCGCCGTTCTCGATGACGGTAGCAACGGTGGTGCCGCCGTAGTTGGAAGTCAGAGCACCGACGATGAAGACGCCCAGCATGGAAGCTGCACGGGTGAACTCCTTTGCGTTGGCAGTCAGGATGTCGATTGCCTTGGTGCCCAGATTATAAGACCAGTACATCAGGAAGAAGCGGCATGCGAACTGCACGATGTTAAAGATCAGCAGGAACATGATAGGACCAGCAAGCGAACCGTTGATGGCCATGTTCGATGTGATACCTGCGGTGATAGGAACCAGAGTGAACCAGAAGATTGCGTCGCCGATACCGCCCAGAGGACCCATAGCGGCAACACGCACGGCACGAATGGTTTCGATGTCAGCCTTCTGCTGTTCCAGAGAGAGGATGATGCCCATAACGAAGGTAACGAGGAAGGGGTGAGTATTGAAGAACTCAAGGTTATGCTCCATGGAGAGCTTCAGGTCTTCCTTGTTATCGCTGTGGATCTTTTCCAGACCGGGCAGGATGCAGTACAGCCAGCCGGCAGCCTGCATACGCTCGTAGTTGAAAGATGCCTGCAGGTTCAGGGAACGGAACACCATCTTATTCAGCGTAGCCTTATCCAAAGGCTGCGCGGGAGTCAGATTGTTGTAATGAGTTGCATTAGATGCCATCTTCGTCGTCGCCTCCATTCGCAGCAAAACCAGAACCAGCAGCCTGCTTGATAGCAACGCGAGTCTGGTAGTCGTACAGAGCAATTGCAATGCCCACAAATGCGATCAGCAACAGAGCAGAGCCGGACAGTTCGGGGATGTAGCCGATGATGGTTGCCAGAGCAAAACCAGCAAAGTAGATGCCCCAGAACTCGTTGGACAGCATGATACGCAGCAGGGTTGCGAAACCGACGAAACGCATCATACCACCGGCAGCGCCCAGACCAGCCATGACCCATGCGTACTTCGCAGCGAGGTTGCTCAGGGTAGTGCCCATTGCAGAGCCGCCCAGCATACCGAGGGTGCAGACAACTGCAAACAGCAGGCCCAGCAGAGCCATTGCCATATAGTTCAGACGGACAATGCCCTTAGTGTCGCCCTTTGCTGCCAGCTGGTCAGCCTTGGACATCATGGGGGACATGAGGGTGAACAGGAACGTGACCATGTACTGGCCGATCAGAGCGAAGGGAACTGCCAGACCGACAGCAGCGGTGGTATCCAGATGAGAAGAGATCGCAAACACAGCAGCCATGACGCCGCCGATGACTGCGTTTGGCGGCTGAGCGCCGCCGACCGGCATGTTGCCGATGGTCATCAGCTGGTAAGTACCGCCAACGATCAGACCGGTGGGAAGATCGCCCAAGATCGCACCGATGACAGCACCGGAAACGATAGGCTGGTACAGGGATTCCAAGAAATCAAACTGGTCGATGGCCACGATAAAGACCCACACAAAGACCAGAATGATCTGAAGTGCACTAAAGCCCATAATAAGTACTCCTTTTCAAGTATTTAGGAGAGCAGCCGTCTGTTTACTTGAACAGCTTGTCGGTGCTTTCCGCGTGTTCGGTAGGAACGCGGCGGATCTCCAGCTCCACACCAAGCTCCTGCAGCCGCTTGAAAGCAGCCACATCGGCGTCGTCAACGGCGACGGAACCTGCAACCTGACGCTTACCTTCTGCCATGTGCATGTTTCCGATGTTGACTTTCTTGATGGGGACGCCACCCTCCACCAGCTTGACGACATCCTGCGGGTTCTCGCAGACGATGAAGATCAGCTGCTTGGCGCTGGCCTTGTGGATGGTATCGATCGTCTTCTGGATGGTCCAGTAGCGCATTGCAGCGTAGGCGGGAGCAGCCATATTCATCAGGCCCTGACGCAGGCTGTTGCCAGCCACCTCGTCGTTGGCCACCAGAATAAGGTTTGCACCAATGGCGCCACACCACTGCGTTGCGACCTGACCGTGCACAAGACGGTTGTCGATCCGCGTAAGAACAATGTTCGGCATTCTCAAATTCCTCCTTGAGTTTTTTGTCTGAGTTTCCAATTCAGAGTAACTACATTATAGGCTATATTTGAACAAATGTCTTTATATTTTTTAACAAACTGTTTCGAAAAAACGGTTAAATTCAGCGAGTCTCATTACAATCTACCAAAAAAGTGCAAATAAGACTATTCAAATTGCCAAAAAAATGATATACTTTTTCAGTAAGGAGGGATTTGAATGCAACGCGAAACTTCCAACGACAGTTTTCTGGATTATGGCTCGGTCTATCATCAGCCCATCGACCGCGAACACCCGGAGCTGATTCATCAGACGATGGTCGCCATCACCCGCCGCTATGTCTCCCAGTTCTACTGCTTCAACTGCGATACCTATTTACAGGTAAAGGAGGGCATCGGCGTGCTGCTGGTCTCCCACACGGCGGACGCCGCCGCCGTGGAGGAGTTTGCCATGAACCGGCTCATCCACATCAAGCCGAACGTCTACTTCGCCGTCGTTTCCACGACCCAGAAGCTGGAATACGACCTCTACGCCGAGAGCAGTTATTCGCTTCACATCACGGACTTTCCTTCCCAGTACGAATTTCTGGCCGTCCTGCCCCGCATCGAGATCCAGAAGATCCTGGGCTACTACTACCGCATCCGCACCGAGAATTATTGCTTCAAGGGGGAGCAGCACGATTTTTTCGAGCTGACTTATGTGGACACCGGTGAGCTGGAAACGGAAGTGGACGGCACGCTCTACTACTTAAAGGAAAAAGACCTGATGATCTACGGCCCGGGCCAGTTCCACACCCAGTACACCGACGAAGAGCACAGGGCCTCCTATATGACCATCCTCTTCGATATGCGCAACCTGACGCCTGTGGAGCGGGAGGTCTGGTACGACGCCCTCATCAACCGGGTGTTCCACTACGACCAGAAGATCAACACCTTATTAAAAACCTTCGTCCGGGAGAGCACCACCGGCATCCCCTATATGAACAGCCTGATGCTCTGCCTGCTGACCGAGACCATCATCCGTCTGCTCCAAGGCACCTACGCCTCCCCCATGACGTCCGCCAGCAGCACAGCCCACCAGAGCGCGATGGACGAACTTTTCGACCGCATCATCGCCTACATCCACGACAACATCTACGACCCGCTGACCATCCCGGAGATCTGCGAGCACTTTTCGCTGTCCCGGTCGGCCCTGCAGCTGCTGTTCAAGAACTCGGTGGACCAGTCCCCCAAAAAGTATATCAACGACAAAAAGCTGGAGCGCAGCTGTCAGATGCTGCTCGAGAACCGCTACACCATCAGCGAGATCTCGCTGCGGCTGGGCTACAGCTCCATCCACTATTTCTCCAAATCCTTCAACATGAAGTACCATATGTCCCCCAGTGAGTTCGTCAAGCAGAACTGTCAGGCCAGTCTCTGATACTCATTATATATAGCAGTTTGCGTTTTTAATGCACAGACAACATCCGCAAATTGCATATCGCAAATATGCTATTCTGATCGGCGCTATTTTTGAAAATTGCGATAGAAGGAGGAGCACCCATATGAACCTCGGCATCCTCGGCACAGGCTCCATCGCCCGCACGATGGCGGCAGAGTTTGCGAAAGTCCCCGCATTCCACTGCGCGGCGGTCTGCTCCCGGCAGAAGGCCACCGGCGAGGCGCTGGCCCAGTCGTTCGGCATCCCGAAGGTCTACACCGACCTCGACGCCATGCTGGCCGATCCTGACATCGACCTCATTTACATCGCCACCCCCAACAGCCTCCATTACAGGCAGGCCAAGGCGGCGCTTCTGGCCGGGAAGAATGTCCTCTGCGAAAAGCCCTTCGTGCCCACTGTGGCCGAGGCCGACGAGCTGATCGGGCTGGCCAAAGAGCGGCATCTGTTCCTCTTCGAGGCCATCACCACGGCCCATCACCCCAACTATGCCCTCGTGAAGGAGCACCTGCCCGACATCGGCCCCCTCCGCATCGTCTCCTGCACCTTCTGCCAGTATTCCAGCCGGTACGATGCCCTGCTCTCCGGGCAGGTGCCGCCGGTGTTCGACCCGGCCTGCTGCGGCGGTGCGCTGATGGACCTCAACCTTTACAACGTCCACTTCGTGGTGGGCCTGTTCGGCGAGCCGATGTCGGTCAGCTACCACCCCAATCTTTACCGGAACGGCATCGACACCAGCGGCATCCTCCTGCTGGAATACCCGGACTTCCTCTGCCAGTGCACCGGCGCGAAGGACTGCGCCGCGCCGGGCAGCGTCCAGCTGGTGGGCGAAAAGGGCCGCATCCTCATCGAGCCGGGCAGCAGCAACTGCAAGAAGCTTCTCCTCGACCGCCCCGGACAGGAGACGTTCTCCCGCGAATGCGACGAGTCGCCATGGTATTATGAAGTATCGGACATCGCCGCCCTCCTCGCCGCCAAGGACTACGACGCCTGCTATCAGGCGCTGGAAAAGACCCGGCAGGTGGTGTCGGTCCTCGAGGCCGCCCGGCAGGACGCACAGCTGGACTTTTGAAAAATCAACCGCAAATGACAAACTCTTTAGCGTTTTTGCTCTTGCCAAATTAGCCGAGACTATCTATAATAAGGATGAATCGTTAAACTCTTAACGCTTTTGAAGAAGGTAAGCTATCAGGAGGTTTTACTATGTCTTTAGTTACGACCAAAGAGCTGATGCTCGACGCACAGAAGAACCATTACGCCATCGGCGCGTTCAATGCCGAGAACATGGAGATGGTGCAGGCCATCATCGCCGCTGCCGAGGAGCTGCGCGCTCCCGTCATCGTCCAGACCACCCCGGGCACCCTGAAGTATGCTTCTCCGGCCATGTTCCACGCCATGGTGGCCGCCGCTGCTTCTGAGGCCAGCGTCCCCGTCGTGATGCACCTCGACCACGGCAGCAGCTACGAGCTGGCCATGCAGGCATTCCGTGCCGGCTACACCTCCGTTATGATCGACGGCTCTCACCATGTGTTTGAGGAGAACATCGAGATCACCAAGTCCGTGGTCCGCGCCTGCCACGCCGCCGGTATCCCGGTGGAGGCTGAGCTGGGCAAGGTCGGCGGCAAGGAAGACGACCTTGACGGTGGCAATGGCAACGGCTACACCGTCCCTTCCGAGGCTGCTGAGTTTGCAGAGCGCACCGGCGTCGATTCTCTGGCTGTCGCCATCGGCACTGCCCACGGCGTCTACAAGGGAACGCCCAAGCTGGATATTGAGCGCCTGAGCGAGATCCGCAAGGTCGTGTCTGTGCCTCTGGTGCTCCACGGCACCTCCGGCGTGCCCGACGACGCCGTCCGTGAGTGCGTTGCACGCGGTATGTGCAAGGTCAACTACGCCACCGACCTGCGCATCGCCTTCAGCAAGGGCCTGAAGGAATACCTCGCCAAGGACCCTGAGGTCTTCGACCCGAAGAAGTACAGCGCCGTCGGCCGCGAGTACGTCAAGGAGTATGTCAAGAGCAAGATCCTTGTCTGCGGCAGCAACGGCAAGGCTTAATCACATAAAATCGCAGCGGGAGCGGACGCCCTTCGGGACGTCTGCTCCCGCTTTTTTGCTGTGTGAATACGGCAAGACCCCCGCAGAATGCTGTGAAGCCTCTGCGGGGGTCCTGTCGTTATGAAAGAAAGGTAAAGTATATAGCAGAATACAGGGGGACGCTGCTGCTTACTTCAGCAAACTCTGGACCGCATAGCGGGAGATGGTGATGATGACCTTGGGGGCCACCTCCACCCGGAGGGTATCTTCGTTGTCGATGCTGACTACCTTGCCGTAGACGCCGCCTGCGAACATGATGTGGGAGCCGACCTTCAGCCCCGTGTGCACCTCGCCCAGCTCCTTGCGCTTACTGCGCACGTTCTTGGCCGAGATGGCGTAGAGAATGAGGCCGATGACTCCCATGAGCACAGCCAGCGTGATGCAGGTCCAGAGGATCACTTCCCAGTTGATGGCCATAGATCAGATCCCGTCGCTTTCTTCAGATTCAGTCTCAGCAGTGGCAGCCTCCAGCTCAAACAGAGCGATGCAGTCCCTGCCGGTCTCGATCAGTTCATCAGCCAGCGAGCGGGGGTCATCCTCCATGTCCAGCATGGTCACGGCGGTAACGATCATGGGCAGGTTGGTGCCTGCGATGACTTCGATTTTCTGCTCCGGGCGTGCATACTTGCACTCCACAGCAGTCTTGAAGGGAGAACCGCCGGGCAGATCGGACAGCACCACGACGCCGTCGCAGCTCTTGAACTCGTCAAAAGCGGCGTTGAACTTCTCGGCCAGCTGCTCGGGAGTCATCCCCTCTTCAAAGTTGATGTAGCGGACATAATCATTTTCGCCCGCGATCATCTGCGCAGAGGTGTGGATGCCGTCTGCAAAATGGCCGTGGCCGGTAACTACCAAACCGATCATACTCGTTGCCCTCCTGAATTTATGACGTTGTTTTGATTATTTCAGCGTGTAGGGGTACAGGGTGACGCCCTTGACGACGCGGTTCACCTCGCCGGTGGGGCAGGGGTTGTCCGGGGTGATGCCCAGAGACAGGGACTTCATCAGAGCGATGGTCTGTGCGAAGAGGATGAAGTCCAGACCCAGCAGGACGTTCTCCATGTCAGCGCCGACTTTGATCTGGATGGGATAATCGGCCAGCTCTTCGATGCCCTCGCAGTCGTGGTTGTAGACGACGGCGATCTTGTTGCCCTTGCGCTGATGGGCCATCTCCTTGACCAGATCCAGCTCGTAGCGGCGGCGGTACTCGTCATCGCTCAGGTAAGCGACGGTCAGGGTGTTGTCGTCGATGATGGACTTGGGGCCGTGGCGGAAGCCCAGCTCGGAGTCGTACATGGTGGCGACCTTGCCGGCGGTCAGCTCGAGGGTCTTCAGAGCGGACTCCTGAGCGACGCCCTTCAGGCCGATGTTGCCCAGATAGACGATGCGGTTGTAATCGAACTCGTCCACGATCTTCTGTGCCAGACCGAACTGGTCATCGAGGAAGTGCTGACCGGCGACGGCCAGCTTCTCCACCTCAGCGGTGATCTCGTCCAGCTTGTCGAGGTTGAAAGCCAGATAGGTGGCCAGATACATATTGCTGTAGCTGGAAGTCATGGCGAAGGACTGGTCATGGGTCTCGGGGGTCAGGTTGATGGCGAAGCAGTTGTGACGGGTGTTTGCCAGCTTGGACAGGGTGCCCTCGTGGTTGCAGGTCACGAACAGGTGATACAGGTTCTGGCAGACGACCTCAGCGGCCTCCACGTTGCCCAGAGACTCGGGAGAGTTGCCCGAGCGGCCAAAGTTCACCAGCAGGGTGGGCTTGGTGCGGGAGAGGAAATTCTCGGGAGAGGGCACAAGGTCGGTAGAAGCGTAGGACTTGACCTTATAGTTATACTTGGGGTTCAGGGCCTGAAAGAGGGAGTTGCCGACGAACTCGCTGGTGCCGGCACCGGTGAGGACGATGTCGAAATCATCCTGCTTGACGACCTGATCGATAAAAGCCTGAAGCTCATCCTTGCAGGCGGCCAGCTGGGCGCAGGTCTTGCGCCATGTTGCAGGCTGCTGATAGATCTCGTGGGCCGTAAAGGTGGAAGACGTCTCCTTCATCTTCTCATCGGTCAGATTAAAAATGCTCATCCTAAATCTACCTCCTAATGGACACGGTAAAACTTTTTCTGATAATTCCATAGCAGAGCTGTTCCGCTCTCTTTTGTTTGTTATATCACATTCAAACCGCAGAAAACAAGGGGGTAACTGAAAGCCATAACTTTTTGATTGAAAAAGACAAACTGCCGCCCCGGCATCGGCCTCCCAAGCCGTTTTTTCGCTCATTTTTATAGCTTTTTGCCGAAAGGAATAACAACTCGATTGAAAATTATAAATATTTTTCCAAAGCCTTGCGGTATAATGAAATCAAGCGATCTACCCCAGAAGGAGGGCATTCAAAATGGTAATACAAAGCAAAAAGGTCTGGCTGGCAGACCAGTTCGTCCCTGCTGCCATTGAGGTGAATGACGGCAGGATCACCGCCATCCTGCCCTACGGCACCAAGGATGTGGACGACGATTACGGCGACAAGCGCATCGTCCCCGGCTTCATGGACATCCACTGCCATGGTGCCTACGAGTTCGACACCAACGATGCAAACGAGGACGGCCTGCGCTACTGGGCCGAGCACATCGTCTCGGAGGGCGTCACCAGCTTCCTCGCCACCACCATCACCCAGAGCGTCGAGGTGCTGACCAACGCCGTCACCAATGTGGCGAACGTCATGGAGAGCGGCTACGACGGCGCAGAGATTTTGGGCATCCACTTCGAGGGTCCCTACCTCGACATGAAGTACAAGGGCGCACAGCCCGACCAGTACATCGTGAAACCCACCATCGAGCAGTTCGAGCACTACCAGAAGGCGGCCCGGGGCCACATCCGCTATGTCACGCTGGCCACCGAGCACGATGAGGACTTTGCCCTCACCCGCTATCTGACCGCCCACGGCGTGGTGGTCAGCATCGGCCACAGCGGTGCCACCTACGAGCAGGCCGTCATGGCCTATGCCAACGGCGCACGCTCCATGACCCACGTCTATAACGGTATGTCGCCCTTCAACCACCGCGCCAACGGTCTGGTGGGTGCGGCCTACCGCATCCGCACCATGTACGGCGAGATCATCTGCGACGGTTGCCACTCCACCCCCGCTGCCCTGAACAACTACTTCATGAGCAAGGGGCCGGACTACGCCATCATGATCTCCGACGCCCTGATGGCCAAGGGCACTCCCGTGGGCAGCAAGTACCTCTTCGGCGGCAATGAGATCATCATCTACCCCGACGGCAGCGCCCATCTGACGGCCACCGGCGGTCTGGCAGGCTCTACCCTGAACATCAACAAGGGCCTGCGCATCCTTGTGGAGGAGGCTCTCGTCCCCTTCAACTACGCGCTGAACTCCTGCACCATCAACCCGGCCAAGTGCCTGCATCTGGACGACCGCAAGGGCTCCATCCGGGTGGGCAAGGACGCCGACCTTGTGGTGCTGGAAGACAACTACGACGTCCTGCAGACCTACTGCATGGGTCAGCCCAAGCTCTGAGAAGGAAACACGAAGGAGAAAATCGATCATGAAACATCCGCTTCAGGAAATGATGGACAAGCGCCGTCAGGGCATTCGCTGCGGCATCCCCTCTTATTGCAGCGCCAATGAGCTGGTCATCGAGATCGCTCTGCGCCGCGCCAAGGAGCGCAGCATCCCCGTCCTGATCGAGGCCACCGCCAATCAGGTCAACCAGTTCGGCGGCTACACCGGCATGAAGCCCGCCGACTTCTATCAGATGGTCCTGAAAATGGCCAAGGACATCGACCTGCCCGAGAACATGATGATCCTGGCAGGCGACCACCTCGGCCCCCTGACCTGGCAGAAGCTGCCCGAGGCTGAGGCCATGAAGAACTCGGTGGAGCTGGTCTACCAGTATGCCCGCGCCGGCTTTACCAAGATCCACCTCGACACCAGCATGAAGGTGGCTGACGACGCTCCCGGCCTGCTCAAGACCGAGGTCATCGCACGCCGCGGCGCAGCCCTCTACAAAGCCGCCATGAAGGGCTACGAGGAGCTGAAGGCCGAGAAGCCCGACGCCATGCGCCCCGTCTTTGTCATCGGCAGCGAGGTGCCCATCCCCGGCGGTGCTACCGAGGCTGAGGACACGCTGGCTGTCACCAGCCCCGATGCTTTCCGCGACACGGTCTCTACCTACCAGCGCGTCTGGACCGAAGAGGGCGTGGGCGACGGCATGAAGGACGTCATCGCCGTGGTCGTCCAGCCCGGCGTCGAGTTCGGCGACGAGCAGGTGTTCGACTATGACCCCGCCGCTGCTGTAGACCTGTGCGCCGCGCTGAAGGAGTTCCCCGACATCTGCTTCGAGGGCCACTCTACCGACTACCAGACCGCCGCCGACCTGTACAACATGGTCACCGACGGCATCGCCATCCTGAAGGTCGGCCCGGCCCTGACCTACGGCCTCCGCGAGGCCCTGTTCTCCCTCAGCATGATGGAGAAAGAGCTTGTCCCCGAGGATCAGCGCGCCAACTTCATCGAGACGCTGGACGCCGTCATGCTGGCCTCCCCCGCCAACTGGGAGAAGCACTACCACGGCGACGAGAAGCATCTGGCACAGTGCCGCAAGTACAGCTACTCCGACCGTGCCCGCTACTACATCGGCCAGCCCGAGGTGGTCGCCGCCATGAACAAGCTGTTCGACAACCTCCGCGCCTACCCCATCCCCATGAATATGCTCCACCAGTATATGCCCATCAGCTACGCCAAGATCCGCGAGGGCAAGCTGAAGCTCGACCCCCGTGAGCTGGCAATGGACGGCATCGTGCAGTTCATGCTGGACTACGAGAGCGCAGTCTGAGCCTTGATCGCCCCATCCCTCTTTCATTGATAAGGAGACTACGACCCATGAAACAGTTCCAGTATACCATCAAAGATGAACTTGGCGTCCACGCACGCCCTGCCGGCCTGCTGGTCAAGCTGGCCAAGCAGTATACCAGCACCATCACCCTCGAGAAGAACGGCAAGACCTGCGATATGCGCAAGCTGATGGCCGTGATGGGCATGGGCATCCGTCAGGGCGAGACCATCACCGTCACCGCCGAGGGCGGGGATGAGGCCGCCGCCATCGAGGCTGTGGAGAAGTTCCTGACCGAGAACGTCTGAGCATTACATTGAAAAAATGCCGCCGTGCAGTTCAGCGCTGCACAGCGGCATTTTTGTTGTTCTCAGAGAAGCTTGATGAAGTACAGGATGGCGAGAAGCAGGATGGCACCGCCCGCCACGACGAGGAAGCTGCGGTCTTTTTTGCCCGGCTCCGGCGCAGGGGCGGCGGACTGCTGGCCCTTTTTCAGCGAGCCGATGCCGTCGCCCAGCCTCTTGCGCTTGGGGTCGTCGTTCCGGCGGTAGATGCGGTTCAACGTACCCATGTAGCGGCTGTAGTCCTCCGGCTTGGGCTGTTCCTGCGGGGCTTCTGCCGTTTTCTTTTCGTTTTCGTCCATACGCTCCTCCGGGGCTTACAGCAGGCTCAGAGCCTCTTCGTCCGCCACGAGGGTGCAGTCGGGATGCAGCTGCAAAATCGAACCCGGGCACTCGGGGGTAACGGGGCCGGAGACGACCGCCTTGACCGCCTTGGCCTTGGCCAGACCGTTGGCCACCACCAGCACCTTGCGGGCCTGCATGATGGTCTTGATGCCCATGGTATAGGCCTGCTTGGGGACGAGGTCCTCGTTGCCGTCAAAGAAGCGCTTGTTGGCCTCGATGGTGGCCTCGGTCAGGTCAACACAGTGGGTCTCCAGCTCGAAGGCCTCGCCCGGCTCGTTGAAGCCGATGTGGCCGTTGGGGCCGAGGCCCAGCAGCTGCAGATCGATGCCGCCCACGCTGTGGATGATGTCGTTGTACTTGGCGCAGGCGTCGGCCGCGTCGGGGTTGGTGCCGTCGGGCAGATGGACGGCCTCGGGGCGGATGTTCACATGGTCGAACAGGTTCTTGTGCATGAAGCTCCAGTAGCTCTCGGGGTGCTCTTTGGGCAGGCCGCGGTACTCGTCGAGGTTGACGGTGGTGACTTCGGAGAAGTCGAGGTCGCCCTTGTTGTACCACTCCACCAGCTGTGCGTATGCGCCCACAGGGGTGCCGCCGGTCGCCAGACCCAGCACACAGTTCGGCTTCATGATGACCTGCGCGGAGATGATATTGGCTGCCTTGCGGGACATATCCTTGTAATCTTTTGCACGAATGATCTTCATTGGTAGAACCTCCTGATGCATTTTTGCTATCCTACCGCCTATTATACCATATTTTTCAGAAAGGAGTGCCAGTTTTTTGCATTTTCTGTTGTAATTTTGTGTCAACTTTTTATAATTTTCGGTCAGCAACCGCTTCCGTGAGCGGAGTGCAATGCCTGTGAAAACAGCTCCTTACTTTTGGAAAAGCAGGAGGTTCGTGAGGACAGCAAGGAGGAAAAGATGGACGGGGTAGAACCAGTAGAACGCCCACTGTTCGGCCCTTGAGCAGCTGCCCCGCTCGCCGCTATAAAACCACACCAGCCCGAAGGCCAGCGGGGCCACCGGCTCAAAGAGGGTGAAGACTGCGCCCGCGATGCACTGGGCCGCCCGGTCTTTCCGCGTCAGATAGAGGGCGAGGATGAGGGCCATCCCCATCACGTCGTAGTCGCAGCGGAGCAGCGCCGCCGCCCCGGTGCAGGCTGCCGCGCAGAGGATGCCCCGGGCGTCCGGCGTCCCCTCCCCGGTCCGGAAGGTGTCCAGCGCCTTCATGGCCAGCAGGCCCAGCAGCAGGGTAAAATAGACGTTCTGATGCCCCCACCAGACCCCGGAGAAGAAGGCCCAGTCGAAGGGGAACTCACTGAGGAGGGCAAAGCCCAGCATCCGCAGGGCGTATTTTCGGAAATCGTGGGTGTGCACGAACCCCTCCACCAGCAGGAAGCAGTAGATGGGAAAGGCCAGCCGCCCCGCCATCCGCATCACAAAATCCAGCCGGACGCCGCCCTGCCAGACGGCATTCTGCCGGAACAGGCCGTTTTCCAGCAGAGCCGCGCCGATGTGGTCGATGAGCATGGACAGGCAGGCGATGCGCTTCAGCGCCGTGCCGCTGAGGGAAAAGCCCGGGCGGGAAAGTGTGTTGTTTTGCATTTTGTCAGACCTCACATTTGAACTGTCCCCATTATATCGGTTCCGGGGGATCGTTTTCAACCATTTTCCCTTCCTGCGTGAAAAAAGACCTCCCCGCACCATTCGATACAGAGAGGTCTTTTGTTGTTATCTTCTTACCACAGCCGGATGACCTTGATGACGCCCTCGGCCTTGTCGCGGGCGATCTCCAGATGCTTCTGGAGGGCGTCGGCGGCGGTGTTCCAGTCGCCCTTCAGGGCAGGCTCGAGGATCTCCAGATGCTCCTCGCAGGTCTGCTCCCGGTTGATCATGCTCACCTTGCCGGTCATGATGCGGAACCGGGTGTTGAGGCCGGTGATCCGGTCGTAGGCCGAGCGCATATACTTGTTGGGCAGGGTGCTCATGAGCAGCTCGTGGAAGTCATCGTCCGCCTTGCAGAAGTCGTCGATGGTATCCGGGTCGTGCATCATCTGGACAAAGTGCTCCAGCTCCCCGTGGGGGATGTCTGCGCCATAGGTGCGCAGAGCATAAGGCTCCACCAGCAGACGCATCTCGAACATACTGTGCACATCGTCCTCGGTGATGCCGGAGACCATCAGCCCCTTCTTGGGCAGAATGGTGATCAGGCCCTCCTGTTCCAGACGCCCCAGCGCGTCCCGCATGGGGGTGCGGCTGATATTGCCCATCTCCGCGCAGAGCTTCTGCTCGTTCAGGAACTCGTTCGGGCGGTACTCACAGTTGAGGATCTTGGTCTTCAGGTACTGATATGCCTGCAGCTTCAGGCTCAGCTTTGCCTGTGTTTCCGTCTCTTTCATCTTCCTCTTCTCCAATCATTTCCTGCTGGACGTTCCACACGCGGTCTTCCGGTGCTGCTTGTATCCCTGAAACAATCCAACTATTCTCTCGATTTTATTATCACACAATAGGACATTTTTTACAAGAGTTTCTGCCTAAGTTTGGCTTGATTTCTGTTTTGCCCAAATATCATTCCTCATTTTTGCACATATTTCACAACCGTTTTTGTGCTTGTTGTCCGAATCCCCCTGTTGTTTTGCATCGAAGGATAAAATGTGATACACTACAAAGAGAAAGAAGGGATCTGCATCATGGCACGAAGCGACGGCTACAACACCAAGACCCGCCAGCTCATCTTAGATTATCTCATCCGCAACCGCCAGCACGCGGTCAGCGCCTCCAACATCCTCGAGCATCTGGAGGCCGAAGGGGCCAGCCCCAACCCCACCACCGTCTACCGCTATCTGGACAAGCTGGCCGGAGAGCAGCGGGTGATGAAATATGTGGCCGACAAGGGCGAAAAGGCCGTGTTCCAGTATGTGGACGAGGGCCGCCACTGCCGGGAGCACCTGCACCTCAAATGCGTGCGGTGCGGGCGCATCTATCATCTGGACTGCCACTTCATGGACGAGGTGCGCGCCCACCTGATGGCCGAGCACGGCTTCACCCTGCAATGCGAGGGCAGCGTTTTGTATGGTATGTGCCGCAGCTGCGCCGCAAACGAGGCTCAGGACGGGCAGGCTGCACAAACCTGTAAAAATTGCTGCGCAGAGGTTGACACGGAGAAAAAGCAGTGATACAATTCTCGCAAGAAAAGCGTTGAACGGGAAAAGTAAGGCCCTGAGCGCCCTCTTCCAGAGAGTGCGGGCAGGTGTGAGCCGCGCAGATGGCCGGGCCTGAACGAACCCCCGTGAGCTTCCCCCTGAACCCCCGGGTGCTGTGGCGCTGCGGGCAGTAGGGGCAGACGTGCGCCGCTCGTTATCGCGGCAGTGCTTTCAACGGGGAGAGCGCACAAAGTGACTGGCAGGCTCTGCCGGTAATTTAGGTGGCACCACGGATACGGCAGCATTCGTCCTAGCAACAGGACGTTTGCTGCCGTATTTTTTATTTTATCCGCCTCCCCGCCGGGACGAAGAAGGGAAAGCTTCGCAGGCGTGACGGAGAAGTCAAAAACCAACATAAGAGGGGTAAGAAATATGTGCTGTGTGATCGGCTATACCGGGCACGATATCAGTGCCGACAAATTCAAAGAATACCTGATGCGCACCGTCTCCCGCGGGCCGGACGACCAGCGGGTCGTGGAGGGGCCTTTCGGCCTGATGGGCTTTGGCCGTCTGGCCATCATGGGCCTGACCCCGGAGGGGATGCAGCCCTTCTACCGCGGGGCCGACTGCATGGTCTGCAACGGCGAGCTGTACGGCTTCCGCTTTGAGAAGGAGATCCTGAAGCGCCGGGGCTATCAGTTCCACTCCGACTGCGACTGCGAGATCCTGCTGCCGCTCTACTATGAGTACGGTCTGGATATGTTCCGCCACATGGACTCCGAGTTTGCCCTTATCATGTACGACTCCCGCAAGGACCGCCTCATCGCGGCCCGCGACCCCATCGGCATCCGCCCGCTGTTCTACGGCTACTCCAAGTCCAGCCACAAGATCGCCTTTGCCTCCGAGATGCAGAACCTCATCGGCTGGTGCGACGACATCCGCCCCTTCCCCATCGGCAGCTACTACTGCGACGGCCGCTTCGTCCGCTACGAGGACATCGCTGACGTGCCCGCCCCCATGCAGGACGACATGGACACCATCCTGACCAACATCCGCGAAAAGCTCATCGCCGGTGTGGAAAAGCGTCTGGACGCCGATGCCCCCGTCGGCTTCCTGCTTTCGGGCGGCCTCGACTCCTCGCTGGTCTGCTCCATTGCCGCCAAAAAGCTGGGCAAGCCCATCCGCACCTTCGCCATCGGCATGGACACCGACGCCATCGACCTGAAATATGCCCGCCAGACCGCCGAGTATCTGGGCAGCGAGCACCACGAGATTATCATCAACCGGGACATCGTCATCCAGAACCTTGAGGAGGTCATCCGGCTGCTGGGCACATGGGACATCACCACCATCCGCGCCAGCATGGGAATGTATCTGCTCTGCAAGGCCATCCACGAGCAGACCGACGTCCGGGTGCTGCTGACCGGCGAGATCTCCGACGAGCTGTTCGGCTACAAGTACACCGACTACGCCCCCACCGCCGACGCCTTCCAGCAGGAGAGCCAGAAGCGCATCCGTGAGCTGTATATGTACGACGTCCTCCGCGCCGACCGCTGCATCTCCGCCAACAGCATCGAGGCCCGCGTGCCCTTCGGCGACCTCGACTTCGTCCGGTACGTCATGGCCATCGACCCCGAAAAGAAGCTGAACAGCTACGGCAAGGGCAAGTACCTGCTGCGCAAGGCGTTCGAGGGCGACTGGCTGCCGCCGGAGATCCTCTGGCGCGAGAAGGCCGCCTTCTCCGACGCCGTGGGCCACAGCATGGTGGACGACATCAAGGAGTACGCCGAGAGCCTCTATACCGACGAGGAGTTCCAGCTCCGCCGGGCAAACTACTCCGCCCACTGTATGCCCTTCACCAAGGAGAGCCTGTTCTACCGCGAGATCTTCGAGAAATACTACCACGACCAGAGCCGCACCATCGTGGGCTTCTGGATGCCCAACAAGGCATGGCCGGGCTGCAACGTCAACGACCCCTCCGCCCGCGTGCTGGCAAACTATGGCGCTTCGGGCGTGTAAGAAGCCTCCGAGCCACGCGGGTTATCTGGCCAAGTTCCAAAATATCAGCGTACCAACGCCATAAAGCAAACTTTGCCAAGGTGGCAAACTTGTGCCCTGCTGGCAAACTTCGAACTTTGCCAATCTCAGGGAACTTTGCCAAGCTGGCAAAGTTCGATTCTGAACGTATCTATGTTATTATATTGGAACTTTGCCACTTAATTTTCCTCAGTAGAGCAATGGTAAAAGCAAAGCAGGCACGCCGCTCCGGCTTTCCCGGGTGTGTGCCTGCTTTTGTTTTTGTTCCTGTTCCGGCTCAGCCGCCGGAGGTCGCCAGCGCCAGCACACCGGCCAGAACGGCGAAACCGCCAAGGACGCCGAGGGCGATCTTTACCTCATCGGCCTCGATCTGTTCCTGAATCGCCACCTGCGTGCCGCAGTAGACATTACAGCAGGCGCTGTGGCCGTCCGGGGTGGTGGCGGTGATCAGGGCCTCCCCGTCCCCCACCGCCGTTACCAGACCAAAGGGGTCTACGGTGGCGGCGGCAGGGTTGCTGGTAGTCCAGGTGATGGGTACTGCGTCACCGTTCTCCACGGCTACGGAAGCTCTCAGGGCCGCCGTGCCGCCGATGTTTTCCAGATACAGCCGCTCCTGGTTCAGGGTCACCCGGCCCACGTTGGACACCACCGTTACGTCACACCGCAGGGTGGTGGTGTAGGTGTTGGCCACGATGGTGGTCTTGCCGGGCTTCTGGGCCGTTACGAGGCCGTTGCGGTCCACGGTCGCTACGGCGGGGTTGGTGCTGTACCACTGGTAGACCATATCTCCGTCTGCCACACTGGAAAGATAGAGCTGACGGACGGGGTGCGGGTCGTTGTATTCGATGGTCATATCCAGATAGCTCTGGCTCAGGCGGCTCTCTGCCGCAGCCTCGGTTGTGTTCTCCGCGTCCAGCTCAGCCACAACCGCAGGCAGCTCAGGCGTAGCGGCAGCAGCGCGCAGGGGGCTGGCCGCAGCGCCGAGCAGAAGCGTCACGGCCAGAGCGGCCGCAAGGTGGGTCAGGTGCTTTCTCATCTAAATTTCCTCATATTCTGGCGGGTGCCGGTCGGCGCGGCCCGCAGTTGTCCGCTTGTCCTGCCGGGTGCAGACGCCGCTCTGCCCCGGCTCGCTTTCCCTTCTATTATATCATCCCGTCCTTTCCCGGGCAAACAAAAGCTCTTGCACAGTTTTTGTGCAGATGTTACAATAAGGGCGTCAAAGCATCCCAGCCAACAACAGGAGGATTTTTATTATGGTCAAGCATATCATTCTCTGGCAGCTCAAGGACGAATATTCCGACGCCGAAAAGGCCGACATCAAGGCGGGCATCAAGGCAGGCCTTGAGGGTCTGGCCGGTCAGATCCCGGGCCTCGTGGAGGTGCACGTCAACATCAACGGCCTGCCCTCTTCCAACGCCGACCTGATGCTGGACACCACCTTCGAGTCCGCCGAGGCGCTCAAGGGCTACTCCAAGCATCCGGCCCATGTGGCCGTGGCCGACAGCAAGGTGCGGCCCTATTATAAGAACCGGGTCTGTCTGGATTACGAGGTCTGACACATTATCATTGACAAACCCGCCGATTTTGCGTATATTAAATATAATAATGTAAACTGGCTGTGAAGAGAAGAGTACGCCTCGTCTGCGCCTGACAGAAAGCCCGAAGGATGGAACCGGGCAGGCCGCGCGATGCCGAAGATGGTCTCCGAGCTGCGCGGGCGAATCGTTAGCCCGCGACGGGTGCGCCCGTTACCGCGCTCGCCGGAGTTCCGGCGCAAGGCCGCGTCTGCAAGGGCACGGCGAAACAAGGTGGTACCACGGAAGTTATACGCTCTCGTCCTTGTCCGACACAGTCGGCAGGGCGGGAGCGTTTTTCGTTCTGAGCGCCAAAAGAAAGGAAGAATCGTTTTCATGAGCGAGCACAAGACATTCTACATCACCACACCGATCTATTACCCCAGCGACAAGCTGCACATCGGCCACAGCTACACCACCGTAGCCTGCGACGCGCTGGCACGCTTCAAGCGGATGCAGGGCTGCGACGTCATGTTCCTGACCGGCACCGACGAGCACGGCCAGAAGATTCAGGACAAGGCCGCCGACGCCGGCGTGACTCCGAAGGAGTACGTCGATAAGATCGTCGCCACCGTCAAGGACCTGTGGAAGCTGATGGACATCAGCTACGACCGCTTCATCCGCACCACCGACGACTACCACATGGAGTCCTGCCAGAAGATCTTCACCAAGCTCTACGAGCAGGGCGACATCTACAAGGGCGAGTACACCGGCCACTACTGCAAGCCCTGCGAGAGCTTCTGGACCGACAGCCAGCTGGTGGACGGCAAGTGCCCCGAGTGCGGCCGCGAGGTCTACGAGGCCCACGAGGAGGCCTACTTCTTCAAGACCAGCAAGTACGCCGACCGTCTGCTCAAGCTCTACGAGGAGAACCCCCAGTTCATCCAGCCCGAGAGCCGGAAGAACGAGATGATCGCCTTCATCAAGCAGGGCCTGCAGGACACCTGCGTCTCCCGCACCTCCGTCAAGTGGGGCATCCCCGTCCCCTTCGACCCCAAGCACACCATGTACGTCTGGGTCGATGCGCTGAGCAACTATATCACCGCGCTGGGCTACGGCAACGAGAAGTACAGCGACTACGACAAGTTCTGGCCTGCCGACCTGCACATGGTGGGCAAGGAGATCCTCCGCTTCCACACCATCCTCTGGCCCGCCATGCTGATGGCCCTCGATCTGCCGCTGCCCAAGCGCGTCTTTGGCCACGGCTGGCTGCTGATGAACGGCGGCAAGATGTCCAAGTCCGTCGGCAACGTCGTTGACCCCGTCATCCTCTGCGACCGCTACGGCGTGGACGCCATCCGCTACTTCCTGCTCCGCGAGATCCCCTTCGGCAACGACGGTATGTTCACCAACGAAGCCCTCATCAACCGCATCAACAGCGACCTCGCCAACGACCTCGGCAACCTGCTGAGCCGTACCGTCGCCATGTGCGAGAAGTACTTCGGCGGCACCGTCCACAAGACCGCCGGCGCTGAGGCCATCGACGCCGAGCTGGAGACCATGACCAGCGAGCTGCTGGGCAAGGTCACGGCTGATATGGACAGCCTGACCATCCCGCAGGCCCTGATGGAGATCTTCGCCGTCATCCAGCGCGCCAACAAGTACATCGACGAGACCGCGCCCTGGGCACTGGCCAAGGACGAGGCCAACAAGGAGCGCCTCGAGAGCGTGCTGTACCACCTGTGCGAGGCCCTGCGTGTCTGCGGCATCCTGCTGAACGCCTATCTGCCCTCCACCGCCCCCAAGATGATGGAGCAGCTGGGTCTGACTGCGGCCGACATCGACCTGACCAAGGCCGTCTACGGCGCACAGGAGAGCTACACCGTCCACAAGGGCGAGGCCCTGTTCCCCCGCATCGACGTGGCAAAGGAGATCGCCCACCTGAAGGAAGAGGACGAGAAGCGGAAAGCCGCTGCCGAGGCCGCTAAAAAGGCCAAGGAGGAGGCCGAGAAGAAGGCCGCTGCCCCCGCAGAGGAGAGCAGCGTGGACTTCACCCACGAGGCCGAGATCTCCTACGACGACTTCTGCAAGGTGGAGCTGCGCGTGGCCGAGGTCCGCGCCTGCGAGAACCTGAAGGAGAGCAAGAAGCTGCTCCACCTGACCGTCTTTGATGGCGAGCGGGAGCGCTGCATCCTGTCCGGCATCGCCAAGTGGTTCAAGCCGGAGGATCTCATCGGCAAGAAGCTCGGCATCGTCTGCAACCTCGCCCCCCGCCCGATGATGAAGGGCAAGTACGTCAGCGAGGGCATGATCTTTGCCGCCGACACCGCCGACGGCGGCTGCTCCATCCCCTTCTACAGCGACGACACCCCCGTGGGTGCCCGCATCCACTGAGCCATGGAAAACACATCCCTGACCCGCGCCCAGCGGCTCGATCAGATCTTCGGCACGCCGGTGTTCGCGGTGCTGCTGGCCATCTTCTGCAACGTGCTGTGGGGCTGCGCGTTCCCCTTCATCAAGATGGGCTACCGCCTCTTTGCCATCGACCCCGGCAACACAGCCTCCATCTTCTGCTTCGCCGGTGTGCGCTTCATGCTGGGCAGCCTTCTCGTTCTGCTGGGCAGCACCCTGCTCCAGAGCCGGGCACCCACCCTCCCGAGGGGCCGGGTCTTTGCCGAGTGCTGTGCGCTGGGCCTGTGGCAGACCACCCTCCAGTACGCCTTCTACTACATCGCCGTAGCGATGCTCACCGGCGCTTTCGGCGGCATCCTGAACAGCACCCAGAGCTTTCTGGGCGTCATCTTCGCCCACTTCCTCTACGGCAATGCCGACCGGATGACCCCCGCAAAGACACTGGGCTGCGCCGTCGGCTTTGCAGGCGTCCTCATCGGCACGCTGGGCAACCACGGCGGCGGCAGCGGCTGGGGCGTCTTCTGTATGCTGCTGGCCACCGTCGTCTTCACCCTGTCCGGCCCGTGGAACAAGTCCGTCACCAAAAAGGCGGACAGCTTCGCGGTCTGCTTCCTGAACCTCTTCGTGGGCGGCGCAGCGCTCTTTGTGCTGGGCACGGCCCTCGGCGGGCGTCTGGGCAGCGTGACCCCGCTGGGCGTGCTGGTGCTGCTGTATCTGGCCTTCATCTGCGGCGCAGGCTATCTGCTCTGGGCCTTGCTGATGAAGAACAACCCCGTCAGCCGCATCGCCATCTTCGGCTTCGTGAACCCGGTGGTCAACGTCCTGCTGAGCGCCGTGCTCAACGGCGAGCCGCTGTTCCGCTGGCAGTATCTGGCCGCGCTGGTCTTCGTCTGCGTCGGTATCTGGCTGGTGAACAAGGCCCCCACCAAGAAGGAGGCTCCATGACCGGCCCCATCTTCGACACCCACGCCCACTACAGCGCCCGCGCTTTCGACGCCGACCGCTTCGCCCTGCTGGACAGCCTGCCCGAAAAGGGCGTCGTGGGCGTCTGCGAGCAGGCCACCCACTCCGGGGACGCCCCCCGGGTGATGGAGCTGGCCCACCGCTATCCGTGGGTGTACGCCGCCATCGGCATCCACCCCGAGAGCCTGCTGGCCCCCGAGGACTGCGGCGCGGAGGGGCCTGCCCCGACGGTCTCCGTCTTTGGCGGCGACTGGGCCGCTGAGATGAAGGCCCTTGCGCCCTATTACGACGACCCGAAGGTGGTGGCCGTAGGCGAGTGCGGACTGGATTATCACTGGCCCGTCCCGAAGGACGCCCAGCTGGCCCTCTTCGAGGCCGAGCTGCGGCTGGCCCTCGAGCTGGACAAGCCCATCATCGTCCACGACCGCAGTGCCCACGCCGACGTCTACGCCCTGCTGAAGAAATACCGGCCCAAGGGCATCGTCCACTGCTATTCCGGCTCTGCGGAGGACGCCGAATGGCTGGCTGCGCAGGGCCTGTACTTCGGCTTCGGCGGTGCCTGCACCTTTAAGGGGGCGAAGCGGGCCGCGAAAGCCATCTCCGCCCTGCCGCTGGAGCGCATCGTCCTCGAAACGGACTGTCCCTACATGGCCCCCGAGCCGGTGCGGGGCACCCGCTGTGACAGCTCCCTCATCCGCTACGTCGGCGAGTACATTGCCAGCGTCAAGGGCCTCTCCCCGGAAGAGGTCTTCCGTCAGACCGCCCAGAACGCCCGGGCAGTCTACCAACTGTAAGATTCAGGGCATTTTCCTGTTTCTGTATAAATTTGAATCCATATTTTTCATAAGGAGAAACCTACTATGAAAGCTCGTATCCCTTCTCACCGCGAATTTATCATCAACTTCCCCGACAGCGTCGATAATGCCAAGGCCAACGAGGGCTGGGCAAAGCTGCAGCAGATCGTCGAGGACTACAAGAAGACCCACAACGGCGCTTCCGTCTACGCCCCCACCTTCATCGAGGACTGCGAGCCTGCCGTCAAGAAGCTGCAGGAAGAGTACGGCTTCGAGTACACTGTCGAGTACGTCAAGTAATTTTTTCAAGAGCTTCTACTCTGTGAAAACAGCCGCTGCGCGGCTGGGATGAAGCCCCTGAAATCCGTTTCAGGTGTCTTGTCTACGAAGAGATAGGACAGTAACAACCAAATCCCTCAAGCGTCTTTGCCCATCCGGGCAGGGACGCTTTTTTCGTGCCATATTCGCCCAGCTGGCAGAGCTGTCTCCCGACCCGGTTGTCGCAGGGCAAAACAAAAAGCAGCCCCGGGGTGGGGCTGCCTTGAAACGACTAATCAAACAAATCGGTATGCGTACCGGTACGGAACAGGAAAAGCTCGAGAGCGTCACCATCCACGCGATAAACAAGCAGCCAGTCGGGCCGGATGTGGCATTCTCGGAAGCCGATGTAGTCACCGGTTAGGGCGTGGTCACGGTTCCGCTCCGGCAGGGTCTGCCCAGCGGCGAGCTGCTCCACGATGGCATTCAGCTCATCCAGTCGCAGGCCCCGCTTGGCTGCAAGCTTGAGGTCTTTTCTAAACCGGTTGGAGAGGACAACCTCAAACATCCGCCAGCACCTCGTCCATAGCGTCCTTGAAGGAAGCATAGCGCTTATATTTTTCCGGATGAGCCTTCATCTCGGCGTATTCATTCAGGGCCGCCGCCGTCTCTGCGTTTGGATTTTCTCGGGTAACGGCAAAGGGCAGGCCCTGAACCCGAAGAGACTGCTTCAGAAAGAGGGTGATCGCCGTGGACAGGTCGATGCCGAGGTCTGCAAAAAGCTCCTGACTCGAGCGCTTCAGCTCCGGGTCGAGACTGATGTTGGTGCTGGTTTTCGCCATAATAGAACGCCTCCCTGTTGGTTTTCTGTTATCACTATAGCACCATCCAGCCAAAATGTCAACATAGGCTGCGCACATTATGCGCACAAAAAGAAAGATGCTTTTCTTTCGCAGCTCCGAGAAGATTTTTTGGTGGGCGCGGGTGGATTACGCAAGCCGCGCTGCTAAAAACAGCCCACTGGGCTGTTTTTGCGCTGTCTTCTGCGACAGCGCCGCAGCTGTTCGAATCCACCCGCCCAGCCCTGAGAAGATTTCTGCAAAACAGAAAATCCAGTACCCGGTTCGGATACTGGATTTCTTGGTGGGCGCGGGTGGATTCGAACCACCGAAGCTGAAAGCAGCAGATTTACAGTCTGTCCCCATTGGCCACTCGGGAACACGCCCTTATTCATTTTCGTGTCCGTTGCCGGACGACTTGTTTAGTTTATCATAGCTTTCCCGTTTTGTCAACAGCTATTTTGATATTTCCCAAGAAAAAGACACGCTCTCCGACGTTACCGTTCCCCGCGCCACGACCGTCTGCGGCACAAGTCCATGGGCGGCATGATGGATATTTTCACATACGCTCACCGGAATAAGCGCCCTAAGAGTCATACTCATTCATCATCTTTTGCAAAAACGTGACTTTTTTGTATTTTTCCGGTGGACAAATGTCGGACGTCCGTGCTACAATAGGCTTTGTTCTTTCCCGGCTGCTTGCGGGCGGCGGGAGTTTCACACAAAGACAGGAGGAACTTTCATGTTCGAAAAAATCTTTCACCTGAAAGAGAACCACACCGACGTCAAGACCGAAGTCATGGCCGGTATCACCACCTTCATGACGATGGCCTACATCCTTGCGGTCAACCCCAGCATCCTTTCCGCTTCCGGCATGGATGCCAACGCAGTCCTGATCGCCACCTCGCTGGCATCCTTCGTGGGCACTGCCCTGATGGCTCTGCTGGCCAACTACCCCTTCGCGCTGGCCCCCGGCATGGGCCTGAACGCCTACTTTGCCTACACCGTCGTTCTCACGATGGGCTACAGCTGGCAGCTGGCCCTGATGGCCGTCTTCGTCGAGGGCATCATCTTCATCGTGCTGAGCCTGACCAACGTGCGTGAGGGCATCTTCAACGCCATCCCCATGACCCTCAAGAGCGCTGTCAGCGTGGGCATCGGCCTGTTCGTGGCCTTCGTGGGCCTGCAGAATGCCAAGCTCATCGTCAACAGCGACTCCACCCTCGTCACCTACCAGCACTTCAAGGGCGAGACCTTCTCCTCTGTGGGCGTGGGCGCTATCCTCGCTCTGCTGGGCGTGGCCATCACCGCCATCCTGCTGGTGAAGCACGTCAAGGGCGGCATCCTCTACGGCATCCTCATCACATGGGTGCTCGGCATTGTCTGCGAGCTGACTGGCATTTATATCCCCAACCCCGACGCAGGGATGTACTCCGTCATCCCCACCAGCTTTGTCAGCTTCGACTTCTCCGCACTGGGCAAGACCTTCGGGCAGGTGTTCAAGACCGACTTCTCCGGTGTGGGCATCCTGAACTTCTTCGCCGTCATGTTCTCCTTCCTCTTCGTTGACCTGTTCGACACGCTGGGCACCCTCATCGGCGTCGCTTCCAAGGCCGATATGCTGGACGAGGAGGGCAAACTGCCCCACATCAAGGGCGCGCTGATGGCCGACTCCATCGCCACCTGCGCCGGTGCTGTGTTGGGCACTTCCACTACTACCACCTTCGTCGAGAGCGCTTCCGGCGTCACCGAGGGCGGCCGCACCGGCCTGACCTCCATGACCACCGGCGTGCTGTTCCTGCTGGCCGTGGTGTTCAGCCCCCTCTTCCTGACCATCCCCTCCTTCGCTACCGCTCCGGCCCTCATCATCGTGGGCTTCTACATGATGGGTTCTGCCATCAAGATCGACTTCTCTGACCCCAGCGAGGGCATCCCCGCCTTCCTGACCATTCTGGCCATGCCCACTGCCTACAGCATCTCGGAGGGCATCGCCATCGGCGTCATCTCCTGGACCATCATCAATGTCGTCACCGGCAAGGCCAAGGAGAAGAAGATCAGCCCCCTGATGTACGTTCTGACCATCCTCTTCATCCTCAAGTACGTCCTGCTGTAAACGCTCCCGGCAACAGCAAAAGCCCTTCGCCATTTTTGTCTGGCGAAGGGCTTTTTTCTGCGCTTATTGTTGCAGGTGCACCCCGGGGAGGGCGGCAGTTCAGCCGCCGAACAGCCCGAAAAAGCTGGTATGGGTCATGCCCAGCACCAGAAACAGGACGATGAGGGCGAACAGCACCCCGATGATAATATCCATCTGGTGCACCGTCAGGGGAAATTTGTCGTAGAGCTTTTCCTTGGGGTTGACGAAGTCGGGGTCGTTGTTGTTCAGCAGCGTTTTGCGGCCCTCCGGAGCCTCTGCACGGGCTGCTTCGAACTTGGCCTGCTCCTGCTCCAGCTGAGCTTCACGAGCTGCCAGAGCGGCTTCTCGCCGGGCCAGCTCCGCCTCGCGGGCGGCTTGTTCTTTTTCGGTCATAGTTGTGTCTCCTGTTTTTAGATGGTGTTCTCCCCTTCGGGAAGGCTCTCCCTTTGGGAGAGCTGGCGCGTGAGCGCCTGAGAGGGCAAGCCCGGCACGACAGAGCCGCTGCACAGCGATGGGCAGACTCTTTATCCGAGCGATATAGCCGCCGCGCTCATACTTTCCCGCCAGCATCCTTGCCCTCTCCGTCACGCCTGCGGCGTGCCACCTCTCCCAAAGGGAGAGGCTTTGGCTTGAGGATAGGCTCGTCTCCGTACAACCTCTCAGTCTCGCATACGCTCGACAGCTCCCCTAGTAGGGGAGCCTCTGGCGAAGAGGCGAAGTTTCTCGGCCTGCCAACGGCTCTCCCTCTGAGGAAAGACTTCCCCCGGTCGGGGGAAGATGTCGCGTAAGCGACAAAAAGGGGAATCTGGCGCGTAAGCGCCTGAGAGGGCTATTCCTATTATAACAAAGTGGACCGCCCACTGCAACGAGTGGGCGGCCCGATAAGCGCTCTCTTCCGGGGGATTTACTTCTTTGCGAGGTACTTGCGAATATCGATGGCGACAGCCACGATGATGACAAGGCCCTGCACGATGTAAGTGTAAGAAGAGTTGACGTTCATGAACTGCAGAGCGACCTTCATCAGCTCGAAGACCAGCACGCCGACGAGGATGCCGGGGACCGTGCCGACGCCGCCGGTGGTGGAAACGCCGCCGATGGTGGAAGCTGCGATGGCGTCCAGCTCATAGCCCTGCGCCGTGTTGACGGATGCGCCGCCGGACTTTGCAGCCAGCAGGCAGCCAGCCAGACCGAACATGCAGGAAGCGAGGATGTAGATGCGGATCTTGGTGGCAGCGACGTTGACACCGGCCACCTCAGCAGCAGCCTCGTTGCCGCCGATGGCGTACATATACTTGCCGTGACGGGTCTTGTTGTACAGGAACCAGAAGCAGCAGGCCACGAAGAGGGCGATGATGATCAGCACAGGAACACCGAGGATGGTGTTGGAGGCCAGAGAGGTGAAGTCCTTGTTCAGAGAGCCGATGGGGGTACCGCCGGTGTAGACGAGGCAGATACCGTAGACCACCTGCTGCATACCCAGCGTAGCGATAAAGGGCTGGACCTTCAGGTAGCTGACCACGAGGCCGTTGCACAGGCCCACGATGGCGCAGATGGCAATGACGAGGATGAAGACCACGGGGGTGGGCAGGGTGGGCATATTGGGGTAGAACTTGCCGGCAGCGCCCTCGGTCTGGGCGAAGATACAGGCCAGACAGGCGGCAAAACCAGCCAGACGGCCTGCGGACAGGTCGTTGCCGGTGGTGATCAGACAGCCGGAGATGCCCAGCGCGATGATGTAGCGGATCGAGACGTTCTTGAACAGGTTGATGATATTGGCCAGTGCGAAGAAGTTGGGATGGATGATGCCGACGATGAGGGACACGGCCAGCATCAGGACGATGATGGCGTTGTTGCCCAGCCACTTCTTTACAGACTTGCCCGTTACTTTCTTGGTAGCTTCCACGATAGACAGCCTCCTTGTTTACTGATTGGCCGCCGCCGCTTCGGGCGCGGTCTCAAACTGGGTCGCCAGAGCCATGATGTTCTCCTGCGTAGCGTCCTTGCCGTCGATAAAGCCGGTGATGCGGCCATCGCACATGACCATGACGCGGTTGGACATACCGATGATCTCGCTCATTTCGGAGGAGATCATGATGATGCTCTTGCCCTGCTTGGCCAGGTCGGCGATGATGCAGTAGATCTCATATTTTGCGCCGACGTCGATGCCTCGGGTAGGCTCGTCCAGAATGAGGACATCGGGGTTGTTGGCCAGCCAGCGGGCGATCAGCACCTTCTGCTGGTTGCCGCCGGACAGGCTCTTGATAGCCGTCTTGGGGCTGGGCACCTTGATGGCCATTTTCTCTTTGTTGGTGGCCACCAGCTCGAGGATCTTCTTATCGTCCAGCATGATAGGCCCTTTGCGCAGCGCATCCAGCGAGGCGATGGAGATGTTGTCGGCCACGCTCAGCACACCCATGATGCCGGTCGCGCGGCGATCCTCTGTCAGCAGAGCCACGCTGTGCTGGATGGCGTCGCGGGGCTGCTTGATGTTGACCTCCTGCCCCTTGATCCACACCTTGCCGGAGGTGTGGGCACGCAGGCCGAAGATACCCTCCATCAGCTCGGTGCGCTGTGCGCCCACCAGACCTGCCACGCCAAGGATCTCGCCCTTCTTCAGCTCGAAGCTGCAGTGGCGGAAGGAGCGCGGATGGATGGAGGTGAAGTCCTCCACCTTCATCATGATCTCATCGGAGGGGTGATTTTCCAGCGGGGGATACAGGTTGGACAGCTCACGGCCGACCATCTTGGCGATGATCTCCTCTTTGGTCATGTTGGCGACGTCCCACTTGCCGATGTAGTGGCCGTCACGCATGATGGTGACTTCGTCGGCGATGACCTTGATCTCGTCCATCTTATGGCTGATGTAGACCAGAGCGACGCCCTGCTCCTTCAGCTCGTTCATGATGCGGAACAGCGACTCGACTTCGTTCGCGGTCAGCGAGGAGGTCGGCTCGTCCAGGATCAGCACCTTGCAGTTTGCGGAGACGGCCTTTGCGATCTCCACCATCTGCATCTGTGCGATGCTCAGGCTGCCCAGCTTCGCGTGGGACTTGATATCCAGCTTCAGCTTTTTCAGCAGTTCGTCGGTGTCCTTATACATCTTGGCGTGGTCCACGATGGTGATGGGGCCAGCCTTCTTGGTGGGGTAGCGGCCCAGCCAGATGTTCTCTGCCACGGTGCGGGCCGGGATGGGCTGCAGCTCCTGATGCACCATTGCGATGCCGCGGTTCAGTGCATCCAGCGGGGTGGGGATGTTGACCTTTTGGCCTTCGTACTCGATCTCGCCCTCGTCCATCTTGTAAATGCCGAACATGCATTTCATCAGGGTGGACTTACCGGCACCGTTCTCGCCCATCAGGGCCATGACTTTGCCGGGGCGGAGCTCCAACTGCGCGTGGTCCAGCGCTTTCACGCCGGGGAAGGTCTTTACCACGCCTTTCATTACCAGACGGTATTCTGACATTCCTCAGAGCCTCCTTGTCTATGGGTCTCAAAAGTGCCGTTTTTGCCATCGGCTTTTCAAAACAAGGCGCGTGCGCGGAGATTTTTTCTCGCACGCACGCGCTTTTTAGCTCTTAATCAAGCCTTATTGGTTCACTGCGCACCTTGCAACGATAGGGTTTTGGCTGCTTACTTGATGTACTGTGCAGCGTTCTCCTCGGTGACCTTGACGTAGTCGACCCAGTAGTACTGCTCGACCTTGCTGCCCTCGACGTACAGCTTGGTAGCAGCTGCGGCGGCGGTAGCCTGACCCACGTCATCGTTCAGGACGGTGCCGGTCATGTTGCCATCGACGACATTCTGGACAGCCTCGCTCAGTGCGTCAACACCGACCAGATAGACGTCCTTGCCGACGGTACGGCCAGCCTGCTGCAGAGACTGCAGAGCGCCCAGTGCCATTGCGTCGTTGTTGCAGAAGACGACTTCGATCTTCTCGCCGTACTGTGCCAGAGCGTTTGCGACGTCCTGCTGTGCGGTGGTCTGATCCCAGTTGTCGAGGTACTCGTACAGGCACTCGACTTCCTTGCCGGCGTCGGTCAGAGCCTTGATGGAGTACTCGGTGCGGTACTGAGCATCAATGTTCTCGGGGTCGCCCTTGCACATGATGTAGGTGATCTTGCCGTCGCCGTTGATGTCGCCCTGAGTCTCGGTCTCGAGGATCAGCTCGCCCTGATAAGTACCGGACTGACGTGCGTCAGCACCGACGTAGCAGCACTTGTCTGCGTAGGAGTCCAGAACGCTCTTATCCGGCTCGCGGTTGATGAAGACGATGGGAGTCTCAGAGGGCTTGATGGTATCAACGATGGTCTGTGCGGAAGTGGTCTGGACGGGGTTGATGACCAGCACGTCCACGCCCTGCTGCAGGAAGGTGTTGATCTGCTCGGTCTGGGTGTTCTGGTCGTTCTTGCCATCGACGATGGTGACGGCGTAGCCCATATCCTTCAGGTACTCTTCCAGATCGGTGCGGTACAGGGTCATGAAGTTATCTGCAAACTGATAGATGCAGACGCCGATGTTGGCAGAGCCGGAAGCAGCGGCGGTAGAGGAAGCAGCGGTAGAAGCTGCAGTAGAGGAAGCAGCGGTAGAGGCAGAGGAACCGCCGCAGGCAGTCAGGACACCAGCAGCACCCACAACAGCGGAAGCCTTCAGGAAGTCACGACGAGAGATCATTTTCATAATTTTGTTCTCCTTCATTACGCTTGTCACAGCATTTCGCAAATCGCACTCTTTGCACGTTTCGCGGTTTCTGTTTGTATTATAACCATCTGCGGAACTGTTCGCAATAGAACAAATCACCAAGATTCTTTGTTATATTTTGTGCGTGTTCCACAAGACCTTCTGTTGTATCCCAAAATCTTTTTGTTAAGCAGCACAATTCTTCATGTTTGTGCAACTTGCGTCCAAAAATCGTGTGTCTGTGCGTAATTTCTTGCAAAATGGTTACAGGATCTTCTGTCTCCTCTGCCCAAAGATGCAACAATTTTATCGGTCTGCGCCAAATTTCTATTTTGTCAGGTTTCCCGGGAAACTTCCATTCCTTTTTGGAAATCCATCTTCCTGCATTGACGAGATTCCTCCCCTTGTGGTAACATAGACTTATATATAATTGTTTGTCGCAGAAGGTGCGCAGTTTTTCTGCCCCCTCCCACGTCATCACCCCCCGTTATCACAGGAGCGACACATGTCCGAACTTACCGACCATATTATGACGCGCCAGCAGGCCGAAGAGGAAATGGCCTGCCTGCGCAAGATATTCCCCATCGTCCGTCTGCTCGACCGGAAGACATTAGCGGAGCAGCCCTGTTATCCGCCGTGGAAAAGCGCCCACCCCTGCACCAGCTGTGTGGGCCGCGAAGCGCTGGCCGGAAAATGCCAGTGCACCAAGCTGGAAACGATGGGCAGCAAGCTCTATCAGGCCATCGCCCGTTACGTCGAGATCGACGGTGAGCCGTCTGTTATCGAGATGGTCCTTCCGCTGGACTCTAGTGCCCTGCGGACGCTCCACTCCGACGAGCAGCTCTACACGGACCCCCTCATCGGGGCTTACAACCGCCGCTTTTATGAGGAGGAGCTGAAGCACAAATACCTCAACGCCGGTGTCGCCATGATCGACCTTGACGACTTCAAGCTCTGCAACGACACCTTCGGCCACGCGGCGGGCGATGCGGCACTCCGGCTCACCGCCGCTATCATCCACCGCTGCATCCGCTCCACCGATATGCTGGTGCGGTACGGCGGCGACGAGCTGCTGCTCGTCCTGCCCAATATCTCTGCCGGACATTTTGTCCAGAAGCTCCGGTACATCAGCAAGCGCCTCTCCACGGCCCACCTGCCCGAGTTCAGCAAGCTGCAGCTCTCGGCCAGCATCGGCGGCGTGATGGCCGCAGACATCCCCATCAGCGACGCGGTGGTGGTGGCCGATAAGCGGATGTATCTTGCCAAGCGCTGCAAAAACACTGTCGTCACCGAGGACGTCGCCCCCAGCTCCGTCTGCTCCGGGAACGCCCACCGCCCGACAGTCCTCATCGTAGACGACTCGCCCATGAACCGGGACATCCTTTCCGAGATCCTCTCCGATGATTTCGAAGTTCTGGAAGCCTCCAATGGGGCAGAGTGCCTCGAGATCCTGGATGCACGCGGCCCCGAGCTTTCCATCTTGCTGCTGGACATCGTGATGCCCGACATGGACGGCTTTGATGTGCTGTCCCGGATGGCGGCGCAGGGCCTGCTCGAAGACCTCCCCGTCGTGATGATCTCCAGCGAGGACTCCGCCCAGACCGTCCGCCGTGCCTACGAGCTGGGCGCTTCGGACTACATCAGCCGCCCCTTCGACGCCCGCATCGTCCACCGCCGTGTTACCAACATCACCCGGCTCTACGCCCGCCAGCGGCGGCTCCGGGCCATGGTGTCCCAGCAGTTCTACGACCGTGAGAAGAACGACCAGATCCTGTTCGGCATCCTCAGTCAGGTCATGGAGGTCCGCTACGGCGAAAGCTCCCACCACATTCCCCGGGTGCAGCGGATCACGGGCATCCTGCTGGAACGGCTCTGCCAGAAGACCGACCACTACAACCTGACCGGGGCCGACCGCCGCCTCATCGTAACGGCGGCCGCCCTCCACGACATCGGACGGATGGCCATTGACGGCCGCATCCTCAACGCCCCCGACCCGACGCCGGAGCAAAAGGCCATCCTCCGCACCCACACCATTCTGGGTGCGCAGATGCTGGAAAATCTGTCCCAGTATCAGGACGAGCCGCTGGTGAAGTTCGCGCTCCAGATCTGCCGCTGGCATCATGAGCGCTGGGACGGCAGCGGCTTTCCCGACGGCCTGAAGGGCGATAGCATCCCCATCGCGGCGCAGGTGGTCTCACTGGCCGATGCCTACGACAGCTTGGTCGGCAAGGGGGACAAACATCTGGCCCTCCCGCAGGCGCAGGCCATCGCCGAGCTGGAAGCCGGAACGTATGGTGCATTCAACCCGCTGCTTCTGGAATGCCTGCGTGACGTAAAAGACCGCCTCGCAGAGGAGGCCGGGATGGATACCCCCGCCCCCCCCCCAGAAAAAAGACTGCCCTTTGACGAAACTTCTCTTGGATGAGGTATAAAAAATGACGTTGGAACAAATGTATTCCGCCATTGGCGGCGATTATAAGGCTGTGATGGAGCGTCTGCCCAGCGCGGATTTCGTCCGCCGCTTCGCCCTGAAATTCCTGCAGGACGACAGCTTCCCGAACCTGAAAAAGGCGCTGGAAGCACAGGACGCCCCCACGGCATTCCGTGCCGCCCACACCCTCAAGGGCGTCTGCCAGAACCTTGGCTTCGATGCCCTCTACGCCCCCGCAAGCGCCCTGACCGAAGCACTCCGCGGCGGCACGCTGGACGGCGCAGATACCCTCTTTCCTCCCGTGGAGAAGGAGTATCAGCGGGTCGTGGCGGCGTTGAAAGAATTGGAGTAAACCTCGCCCAGCCTCTCCCTTTGGGAGAGGTGGCACGGCAAAGCCGTGACGGAGAGGGCAAGCCCGTTTTTGAAGAATATCTGCACAGCGATAAGCATCGGCTTTTGTCAGAGTTGATATTATCGCTGTGTTTCTTGTTTCTTGATAGCGTCCTTGTCCTCTCAGTCTCGCATTCGCTCGCCAGCTCTCCCAAAGGGAGAGCCTCTAGCAGACAACAAAACCGCCCCCATGGTGCAGCAGCACTACGGGGGCGGTTCATTTTATTGGAAGAATATCAGGGGTCGTCTGTCATTATTTCCGGCTTGCCAGCAGGGCCTCGATCTTCTTGATGGGGTCGATGATGCTGGAAACGGACATATCATGGTTCAGGGCCACGACAAAGTAAGCGGCGTACTTGGAGACGTCAACATCGACGTACCAGTCGCGGGTCAGCAGCTCAGGCATCCGGTAGGTCAGGTTGGTGCCGGTGACGTAGTCCAGAGTGCCGTTGGCCACAGCCTTGTCGAACTTCTCGAGGCCGCTGGTGAAGAGCGGGAAGGTGGCGTTGGCGATGATGCGCTTTGCGCCGCGCTCCTTCAGGTTGGTGGCGACCTCCAGCATACTCTCGCCGGATGCGATGATGTCATCGGCCACAAAGACGGTCTTGCCCTCAACGGAGTCGCCCAGATACTCGTGGGCCACGATGGGGTTGCGGCCATTGACCACGCGGGTGTAGTCGCGGCGCTTGTAGAACATACCGAGGTTGCAGCCCAGCACGCTGGAGAAGTACATATTGCGGCTCATGGCGCCCTCGTCGGGGCTGACCACGATGAACTTGTCCTTGTCGAAGCTGATCTCGGGGTTCTTCTTGAGCAGGCTCTTCAGCACCTGATAGGTGGGCATGGCGTTGTCGAAGCTCATCAGAGGCACAGCGTTCATCAGGCGGGGGTCATGTGCATCGAAGGTGATGATGTTCTTGACGCCCATAGCCTGCAGCTCCTGCAGGGCCACCGCGCAGTCCAGACTCTCGCGGGACACGCGGCGGTGCTGACGGCCGCCGTACAGGCTGGGCATGATGACGGACACACGGTGTGCCTTGCCCGCCACAGCCTGAATGAGGCGCTTGAGGTTGGCGAAGTGGTCGTCGGGAGACAGGTGGTTCTCATAGTTGAACAGCTTGTAGGTCACGCTGTAGTTGCCGGGATCGACCACGATGAAAATATCGTCGCCGCGCACCGACTCCTTGACCAGACCCTTGGCATCGCCGCTCTGGAAGCGGGGGCAGGCGCTCTCGATGATAAAGCTATTGGTCTGGTAGCCGGCCTCAGCGGCCCAGCGCACCAGATGCTTGTCGATGAGGTTGGTCAGCTCCTCGGCACCCGGGCAGGCGATGAGGCGCAGGTCGGCGACCTGAGGCTGGTGGAAGCAATCCTTGGGGATAATGACAGACATAATTACAGCTCCTTAATGTTTCTTTTATCGGTCGATAAAATCAGACGTTGAAGTGCATATCCGGTAATATTCTATCACATTTTCGGCGTTTCGACACTAAAAACTCGCATTTTCTGCGCCTTGCACATCTCTTTTTCCAAAAAAGGCCGGAGACTATGTGTTTTTTACAAAAAACATACAATCTCCGGCTCATAGCAGTTTGCGTTTTTAATGCACAGGCAGCATCCGCAAACTGCATATCGCAAATATGCTATTCTGATCGGCGCTATTTTTAAAAATTGCGATAAAAGTCATTCTATTCTATTTTCGCGCTCAGAGGGCTGCGACTGCGGCCTTCAGCTCTTCGACGCGGTCGGTGTTCTCCCACTTCACGCCGAGGTCTTCGCGGCCCATGTGGCCGTAGGCAGCCAGCTTGCGGTAGATGGGCTTGCGCAGGTCGAGGGTGCGGATGATGGCGGCAGGCGTCAGGTCAAAGACCTTCTCCACAGCCTTCTCGATCTTCTCGTCCTCCACGACGCCGGTGCCGAAGGTGTCCACCATGATAGAGACGGGCTTTGCTACGCCGATGGCGTAGGCCACCTGCACCTCGCACTGCTTGGCCAGACCGGCGGCCACGATGTTCTTGGCCACCCAGCGGGTCGCATACGCGGCACTGCGGTCCACCTTGCTGGGGTCCTTGCCGGAGAATGCGCCGCCGCCGTGGCGTGCGTAGCCGCCGTAGGTATCGACGATGATCTTACGGCCAGTCAGGCCGGTGTCGCCCTGAGGACCGCCCACGACGAAGCGGCCGGTGGGGTTGATATAATACTTGGTGTTCTCGTCCAGCAGCTCGGCGGGGATGGTGGCTTTGATGACCTTCTCCATCACGTCGGCGCGCAGCTGCTCCATGCTGACGGCCTCGCTGTGCTGGCTGGAGATGACCACAGCGTCCACGCGGGCGGGCTTGCCGTCCACATACTCCACCGTGACCTGACTCTTGCCGTCCGGGCGCAGGTAGTCCAGCTCGCCGCTCTTGCGCACCTCGGTCAGCTTCTTGGCCAGCTTGTGGGCGAGGCTGATGGGCATGGGCATCAGCTCGGGGGTCTCGTCGCAGGCATAACCGAACATCATGCCCTGATCGCCTGCGCCGCCGACCTCGTCGTTGGTGCCGAGGGCGATGTCAGGACTCTGGCCGTCGATGTTGGAGATGACGGCGCAGGTGTCGGCGTCGAAGCCGAACTTTGCACGGGTATAGCCGATGTCCGCCACGACCTCGCGGACGATCTTCTGAAAATCGACGTAGCAGTTGGTGGTGATCTCGCCCATAATGTGGACGAGGCCGGTGGATGCACAGGTCTCGCAGGCCACGCGGGCGTCGGGGTCGTGGGACAGGATCTCATCGAGGATGGCGTCGGAGATCTGGTCACAGATCTTGTCGGGATGGCCCTCGGTGACGGACTCGGACGTAAACAGACGATTCTTTGCCATTTTTGTACCTCCTTGGCGTTGGGGTGTGTATTACTCTTGACAGCTTCCTACACGTTCATCAAGCTCATGCAACAAAAAAACGCTCCGAACCGAAGTTCGGAGCGTCTGCACTCTTATCTTTCGGTTTCCCGCAGGATTTGGCACCTTATGCTCACGCACAGGTTGTCGGGCTTCACAGGGCCTGTCCCCTCAGCCGCTCTTGATAAGTCGGTATTCAGTTTGTCCGGGTAATATCTTATCATTGCTGCGTCGAAATGTCAAGAAGCGCTGCACTTTTTTTCGGCATTTTCTTGAAAATGATGCACCCGCCCTCATTTCTTTGCTGCCAGAGCGCAGCCTCCCCCGCAAACAGAAAAGGCACAGCCGGAGCTGTGCCCTTTGCGGAGCGGAAGCTTAGTAGCCCTTTGCCTGCTCGCCGTTCAGGATCTTGACGGCGCGGGAGGTGCCCAGACGGTCTGCGCCGAGAGCGAGGAACTTTTCCATATCGTCCACGGTGGAGATGCCGCCAGCAGCCTTGACCTTGCAGCGGCCTGCCACACCCTTGACCATCAGCTCGACGTCGTGGAAGGTTGCGCCTGCGGTGGAGAAGCCGGTGCTGGTCTTGATGTAGTCAGCGCCTGCCTCGCAGACGATGTCACACATCCTGCGCTTCTCGTCGTCGGTCAGTAGGCAGGTCTCGATGATGACCTTCAGGATCTTATCGCCCACAGCCTGCTTGACGGCGCGGATGTCCTCGCGCACGGCGTCGTACTCGCCGTTCTTCAGGCGGCCGATGTTGATGACCATATCCACCTCGGCTGCGCCGTTCTCGATGGCGGTCTTGGCCTCAAAGGCCTTGGAAGCGGTGTCCATCGCACCCAGAGGGAAGCCGACCACACAGCACACCGGGATGCGGCCTGCCATGTACTCGACGGCCTGCTTCACATAGCAGGTGTTGATGCAGACAGAGGCCGTGTGGTTTGCGATGGCCTCGTCGCACAGGGTCTGGATCTGGGGCCATGTGGCCTCAGGCTTGAGCAGGGTGTGATCGACGTGGGACAGGATCTCTTCTCGATTCATGTTTTTTCCTCCTGAATCAATTTTTGGTGGCACGGCGCACCTTTGCCATACCGACAGCGCTCAGGGCAATGGCTGTTGCAGACACCGTTGCGCCGATGATGCCCAGCACAAGGCCGGAGACCAGAAATGCAAAACCTTTCAGACCACGTTTCATAATACCGTACCTCCTAAGTTATATTGGATATTTTTCCGCCGTTGGCGAAAAAACATCTCACTTGCGCTTAAAAACAATGAGCTTGCTGAACACATAATTCAGCACGACCACCACCACATTGGAAAAGACCTTGACGGCGAGGCCCCACAGAGCCTGGGCATCGTAGAAGCTGGTGACGAAGATGGCCGTCGGGCCGTCGGCGCCGCCAATGATGGCAATGGCGGCAGAGCCGTCCGAAACAGATGCAGGGGGCGTTATGCTGCTTGTCGCCATGTGGAGCACCGTGTCCGGGCCAAACCAATTCGCCGCTGCGCTCAGCAGACCATTCATGAAGCCCTCCACAAGCGCTGTGCCCTGTGCGGCCAGCAGGTTTCCGAAGACCATCATGATGGCGGCATCCAAGACCAGTGTGCCCAGACGGCAGGTGACGAATGCACCAAATTCCTTCAGCGCTTCCCTGCCCTGCGTCCGGCTGGCAAAGACGAATGCCCGATTGGTGAGATAGGCGAACAGGATGCAGAGCAGATTGTCCAGCACATTGCCCCAGCTGTTGGCGGCCTCGTACCCGAAAAGCCCGCTGAACAGCGTGTACAGCACGATGTTCAGCAGGGTGGTCAGCAACCCGAAGACGAGATAAGCCAGCACCTCGCGGTGCTTTACAAACCAGTTTTTCATTGATTCCAAAACCTTTCGTCGCCAGCAGGGCACTACTGTCTCCGAGACAAGAAAACCTCACTCGTCCAGTATCCGTCCGACCGGCACGCCAGTGGCTCTCCCTCCGGGAGAGCTGTCGCGTCAGCGACTGAGAGGGCGATACAAAAACAGCCCCGCCGCCGTTTTCCCGGCAACGGGGCTGTTGTTCGCATTGTGTCTGAAGAGACTATGCTGCGGGCCGATTACTCAGCGTCGTCGTTCAGCAGAGCCTTCATGGACAGGCTGATGCGCTTCTTGTCGAAGTCAACATCCAGCAGCTTCACATCGACCATATCGCCGACCTTCAGTGCGTCGGAGACCTTCTCAACGCGATCGTTGCTGATCTCGCTGATGTGGACCAGACCGTCAACACCCGGCAGGATGCGGACGAATGCACCGAACTTGGTCAGGGACACGACCGGAGCATGGAAGGTGCTGCCGATGGGGTAGTTGTTCTTCAGCTGCTCCCAAGGATTGTCCTCAGCCTTCTTGTAGCCCAGAGAGACCTTGTGGTTCTCGGTGTCGATATCCTTCACATACACCTCGATGGTGTCGCCCACAGAGACGACCTCAGAGGGATGCTTGATGCGGTTCCAGCTCAGCTCGCTGATGTGGCACAGGCCGTCCACACCGCCGATGTCAACGAATGCACCGTAAGAGGTCAGGCTCTTGACGACGCCGGTGTAGGTCTTGCCGACCTCGACGTTTGCCCAGAACTCCTCACGCTTTGCCTTGTTCTGCTCAGCGGTGACCTTGTTGATGCTGCCGACGATCTTGCGGCCAGAGCACTCGGTGACGACCAGCTGAACGTGCTGGCCGACCAGAGCGGTGTAATCCTCGTCGCGGCGCATGGTGGCCTGAGAACGGGGGACGAACACCTTGACGCCCTTGACGTTGACGACAACGCCGCCCTTGTTGAACTCGGTGACGTCGCCCTCGACGACCTCGCCGGACTCAGCTGCCTTGGCGATCTCTTCCATGCCCTTGCGAGATGCGAGCTTCTTGCGGGAGAGCTGGATGACGCCATCCTGATCCATAACCTTCTCGACGATGAGGTCCAGCTCATCGCCAACTTTCACCAGGTCCTCGACCTTGGCGGAGGAATCATCGGTCAGCTCGCTCAGCTTGACAAAGCCGGTCTGCTTAGCTCCGATATCCACCTGGATCTCGTTGGCAGAGATGCTGGTCACGATTCCTTTCACAATACTGCCTGCATGAACACGCTTTTCCTCGGATGCGTTCAGCATCTCCTCAAAGCTCATGCTGTCATTGATTTCTGCGCTCATACTGTTAAGTACCTCCTCAATAATAGACGATGGCGTTGAAGCCCCGGCTGTGACGCCCGCCGTCTTTACATCTGCAAACCATTCCGGCCGAAGTTCGCTCGCGGTCTCGACCGTTACGGCTCGCGTATGCTTTGCGGCGACCTGTACCAGCTTTTGGGTATTGGAAGAATGATGACCGCCAATGACAACAATGATGTCGCATTGTTGGCTGAGGTCTTCCGCTTCCTGTTGCCTCGCCCACGTCGCATTACATATTGTATCAAAAATTCGGGCGTTTGTATAGGCTTTTTTGAGAAACTCCGAACTTTCTTGCCATTTTGTTACCTGAAATGTGGTCTGTGCAACCGCAAAAATGGGCTTTTGGGGGTCAGAAGGGCCTTTCCACGCCTTCAGCTGGGCCAGATCGCCGAAAACAAATACCTCTCCCCGGGTATGTCCCACGATGCCCTGCACCTCCGGGTGGGAGGCGTCTCCGGCCACCACGAGCACCGCACCGGCGGCTTCGGCCTCGGCGGCGATCTTCTGGATCTTCCGCACAAAGGGACAGGTGGCGTCGTGGTAGACGCAGCCCCGGGCCTCCAGCTCGTCGTAGATGCTGCGGGGCACGCCATGGCTGCGGATGACCACCTCATAGCCTGCGGGCACATCGGCAGGGGTGTCCGCCACCCTCGCGCCCCGGCGCTCAAGGTCTTCGACCGTCTGGGGGTTGTGGATCAGGGGGCCAAGGGTGGCCACCTTGTGCCCCTCTTCCAGCAAACCATAGGTCAGCTTGACCGCGCGGTCCACCCCGAAGCAGAAACCGGCGGTCTTTGCAAGTCTGATTTCCATTGCTCGTCCTTCCTATCTTAGCGTCCTTGCCCTCTCAGTCTCGCTTTGCTCGACAGCTCTCCCAAAGGGAGAGCCTTCAAGCGTAGCGGGAAAGCCAAGCCTCTCCCTTTGGGAGAGGTGGCACGGCGAAGCCGTGACGGAGAGGGCAAGCCGCCTTTACAGCTTCTCCCACGCCTCCAAGACGGCCTGCTTATTCTCCCGCAGCTTTCTGAGGTCGCGGCGGCCCTCCATCGAAAACCGGGCGGCGGGCATCGGCTCGCCGTAGACCACCCGCACCCGGCAGAACGGCTTCATCCTGCCGTCGGGCGTGTCGTAATGGATGCGGCAGGGCACGACGTCCACACCGGCGGCAGCTGCGACGACGAAGAGGCCGCTCTTGAGGGGGAGGAATGCATTTTCCTTCTCCCGCGTGCCCTCCGGGAAGATCAGCAGGGTGCCGCCCTCTTTGCACTTTTTCACCGTGTCGTCGATGGCACCGACCTCTTCCTTCGTGCCTCGGACGCAGACCGCGCCCGCACACCGGAAGAACCACGACAGGAACGGGTTTATCTCAAACAGCTCTTTCTTGGCGAACACCATCATCCGCTGCCCCCAGAACCGGGTGATGACGATGAAGACCGGGTCGATGGCAGAGATGTGGTTGGGCGCGATGATGCAGCCCTTCGTGCCGACCTTCTTCAGATTTTCCCGGCCCTCACACCGGACGCGGAAACCGATGTTGAACACCAGCCATGCCAGCGGCACAATAATATAATATAGTATCATCCGACCTTCTCCACGATCATCTTTTTCATGGCCTCCAGACTCTGCTCGAAGTTCATCTCCGAGGTGTCCAGAAGCTGGGCATCGTCGGCCTGTCGGAGGGGGGCTGCGGCGCGGTGGGTGTCCTGATAGTCCCGCTGCCGGACGTCGGCCAGCACCTCTTCATACGAGACCTCAACGCCCTTCTGCTGGTATTCCTTCCAGCGCCGGGTGGCGCGGGCCTCGGGGCTGGCGGTAAGGAAGATCTTCACCGTCGCATCGGGCAGCACCACAGTGCCGATGTCGCGGCCATCCATCAGGACGTCCTGCGTCTTGGCCATATCCCGCTGCATCCCCAGCAGGAAGGCGCGCACCTCCGGGTTTGCGCCCACGGCAGATGCCGCCATGCCCACCTCCTCGGTGCGGATGGCCGTGCTGACGTCCTCGCCGTTCAGGTAGATGTGCTGTTCGCCCCCGATGAAGGCGAACTTGAGGGAAATCTCGGGCAGCAGGGCATTGACCGCCTCGTTGTCCTTCGGGTCCTTACCCGCCCGGAGGGCGTAAAGGCCGATGGTGCGGAACATTGCACCGGTGTCCACATAGATGTAGCCGAGTTCTGCGGCCAGACGCCGCGCCAGTGTAGATTTGCCTGCGCCCGCAGGCCCGTCGATCGCAACAGATACCATTTTTCTATCTCCTTTTATATAAATACGGTTCAGCCTCTCCGTCACGGCTTCGCAGACCGAGAGGTCATCCCAGATTATTCGCAAAGCTCTGCGCCGTGCAGAACGCGATCTGCAAATTATATCCGCCGGTGTAGGCGTCCACATCCAGCACCTCGCCTGCGAAGTAGAGGCCCAGCGCCTTTTTGCTCTGCATGGTCTTGGGGTCCACCTCCCGCACCGACACGCCGCCCGACGTGATGACGGCATGGGCTAAGTCGCCCCGGGCGTCGATGGATACCCGCCAGTGCTTCACCAGCTGCACCAGCTCCCGCTTCTGCTCGCGGGTGATCTGGTTGGCCTTGGTGGCCGGGTCGATGCCCCAGCGGGCCACCATGACCGGCTGCATACTGGACGGCAGCAGCTTCACCAGTGCGCCCTGCGCCGCGTGGTTTGCCAGCAGGGCAAAATCCCGGGTGATGCGGTCATAAAGCTGCTCCTCGCTGAGGGCGGGCTTCAGGTCGATAAACGCCTCGTACCTGTGTTTTTTCATATCGCCCAGATGGCTCGAGGCGCTGAGGGTCAGCGGCCCGCTGATACCGAAATGGGTGAACAGCATCTCGCCCTGCTCCTCGAAGATGGCCTTGCCGTCCTCGTGGAGGGTGAGCGTCACGTTCTTGAGGGCGAGGCCCATCATCTTTTTGCAGTCGGCGTCGTGGCTGACAAGGCTGACGAGGCTGGGCACAGGCTCCACGAGGGTGTGGCCCGCCTGCTGGGCCAGCTTGTAGCCGTCGCCGGTGGAACCGGTGGTGGGGTAGCTCAGGCCGCCCGTCGCCACCAGCACGGCGTCCGCCCTGTACTCCCGGCCCGAGGTGCCCCGCACGCCCACACAGCGGCAGGCCGGGCCGGGCTTTTTCTTCTTGGGGTGGCGGGGATTTTCCGGCGCGGCGGGCGCTTCCTCCGGCTGAGCCAGCGGCTCCAGCAGCAGCTTTTTCGCCCCGTCGCGGACGATGTCCGCCCCCTCGGCGTACCGCAGAAGGGCCTGCCGGATCTCTTCGGCCTTGTCCGACACCGGGAACACCCGGCGTCCCCGCTCCACCTTCAGCTCCACCCCGAGCGACTCGAACAGCTCCATCGTCTTGGCGGGCGGGAACGCCCCCAGCGACGAGAACAGAAAGCGGGGGTTCGTCCGCACATGGTGCAGAAATTCCTCTGCGGTGCAGTCGTTGGTGACGTTGCAGCGGCCCTTTCCGGTGACGAGGATCTTCTGGGCCGGCTTTTCCATATGTTCCAGCACCGTCACCTCATGCCCCTGCCGCAGGGCTGCACCCGCCGCCATCAGGCCGGCCGCACCGCCGCCTATCACTAAGACCTTCATCCTTCGTTTCCTCCGCTTTTCCTTCATTTCATACTGATACGAGTTTATCATACCAGAATCGACGTCCAAAAGCAATGCATCACCGTCCGCATTTTTCAGCGGGGTTGGACTGCCTGTTGCAGCGGCGCTGTTTTGGAAGACCGCGATAAAAAAGCAGGCACAGCGTTCCACTGCACCTGCCCGGGAATTTCTGCTTATTTCATGGCCTTCACAGGGTCGAGATACCGGCCATCCTGCATGACCTCCAGATGGATGTGGCTCTCCTCGGCGCACTCACAGCTCACGCTGCCCACCTTGCCGATGGTCTGCCCGGCCGAGACGGTATCGCCCTTTTTCACCTTGGCGTCTGCCGTGCCGCAGACCCGCCAGACCCTGCCGGATTCGTCCTCGATGGCGACCACAGGCCCCCACTTGTCGTCGGTGCCCGTCTCCACCACCTTACCCGCCGCCGGGGCGGCTACCTCTGCGCCCTTTTCGGCGGCGTAATCCACGCCGTTGTGGGTGCGCCAGTCCCCCAGCGTCTCGCTGTAGACCAGCTCATCGCCGCTGTAGCTGTTCAAGACGCGCCCCGAGACAGGCTGCGTGGAGGCAGGCGCAGCCGAACTGCTGGCAGGCGAGGACTCGGTTTGCAGCGCGGAGGGTTCGCGCACCGAACCAGACCCAGACTGCGCCCCAGAAGAGGATGCAGCTCCACCGGAGGAGCTGCGGGCTTCGGGCACATTGGCCACGCTGTTTGCGGCGGGTGCGGTCTGCTGCTGCCATTCGGCTTCCTCCTCTCCGGCAAGGCCGGGTGATGTGCGGATGCCCTCGTCGATGCCGGGGGCAGTGCTGGACGGGCTGCGCACCGCGTCCAGATCTTTCTTCAGCTCCTTGCGCACCGTGTGCACGGCCCACACTCCGGCCGCTGCCGCCGCCAGCAGGCAGGCGGCGAGCACCAGTGCAAAGGCCTTGTCCCGCAAAAACTTTCTGAATTGCTCCATCGTTCGTTACTCCAATCCATCTTTGTGTACGGAATCGTTTCTTTGGTGGTAGTTTGGAGCGATGGAGCGGGGTTTATTCATAAGGACGCAAAAAGGCCCCGGCGGATCGGGGCCTAACGAGTTCATGATTCAGTGGGCGGGCATTGCTGCGGCTCAATCCTCAGAAGCACCTTCATCAATGCCACCGTCATTCTTATCAATTTTTATCCGGATTCTGATTCGGCTTATAATCCGGATTCTTTTCAGCAGTGGTCTGGAAGAGGACGACCATGTACTTCTTACCGCCAACCTCGCCGGTCGCAATGGCAACATAACTTTTGTCACCCGCAATCCAATTAGGCACCCTCTGACCAACCCACTCTGTGTCAGGAGGATTGATGGGAGTTTCGGAAGTTATCAGCTGATCTGCATAGTAAATGTTCTTACTGTTGCTTGCAGACAGCGCTGCGCTAATATCGGCAAAGCCATACCCATACAGCGGCGAACCATCACCAATGTTTGCTTTAGTAAACTGCTTTGCCCAATCCTTCAGCTTCAGCCATGCAGCGTCATTTTCCATAACTTTTCTGCGCACATCATCGAAGTCCTTGGCGTCTTTAAAATCGATCTTCTTGCCGGCCTCATCCACGATCTTCACCAGTGCCTCTACCTGAGCCTGCAATTTTTCATCGCCCTTTTCGAAGGTAGTATCCACACCATAGATCTTCGCCCAGTCATTCAGTGCGTCGACCATCGTCACGGTAGCAGCACTGTTGTTGCAGCCCGTCAGGACGGACAGCGCCAGCACGCCCGCGAGGGCAGCGGCGAGAACCTTTTTGAACAGTTTCATTCGAAAACCCTCCTCAATAAAAATAAGCTTTGTGTGATGCTGCCGCAAACATCGTCCGCCGCATCACCACACAAATTTTACCCCCCCCCGGCATCCTGTCAACCTTTTCCTCGATTTTTGGCAAATCGCACAGTTATCATGATCTAAAGCAGGCATTCTGACAAAAAGAGCCGCCGTGCAAACGCTCTGCACGGCGGCGCCCTTATTTTTTATGCAGCACAATCCGGGAAGTTTACGACCGTGATCTCTGCCACAGCCTTTTCGACGGTCTGCAAAATACGCTCTATCTTTTCTATCGTATCTGCCGACAGAATGACCTCACCGCACTGTTCACACTTCATACAGGGAACATTTTTGATGACAACGACACAGTTCTTTAGCTGTACGGTGTGGATAGTCGTGTCGGGCTTCATCTCGCCCTTGCAGAAAAAGCAGGTCATGTTCATCAGTTGTTGCGGCTGCGGCTGTTCATGCCCAGCAGACGGACGACATACAGGAAGATGTTGATGAAGTCCAGATAGAGGGTCAGTGCGCCGTAGATGGAAGCCTTCTCGGCCATCTCGGCGTCGCCTGCGTAGTAGGCGTAGATCTGGCGCAGCTTCTGGGTGTCGTAGGCGGTGAGCAGCATGAACACCACCAGACCGATGCCGCAGTAGAGCACCGAGGCACCGAAGCCAAAGCCGAAGAGCGCGCCCACGAGGCTGGTGACGATCATGGCCATCAGAGCCATCATCAGGCGGGGACCCCAGCCGGTGAGGTCCTTATGGGTGGTGGTGCCGTACACGGCCATAAGGCCGAAATAGACCGCCGTGGCGAGGAAGGCCATGACCAGAGTGCCCACCGAGAAGAGCAGGAAATAGTAGCTCAGCACCATGCCGTTGAGGATGGCGTAGCCAAAGAATGCAGCCCGCGCCCCGTCGATGGACATCCTCTGCACCCGGGCGCTGAGCATGAACACCAGCGCCAGCTCGGCGATGGTGAGCAGGAAGTAGAGGGAATCGACCAGATAAATGAGCGGCGTGGTCGCCGTGATATAGGCCATTGCGAAGGTGACGAGCAGGCCGCCGGCCATCCAGCGGTAGGTGCGGGTCATATAGTCCGATGCGCTCATCGAAGGCTCCGCATAGCCGCGGTCATAGTTGTTGTAATCCATAGGGAATCCTCCATTCAAAATCAGGGCATCGGCCTCGGCCTTGCCCCGGTCTACAAAATATAGTATACTGCATAGAAATGAACGATTCATGAAAAAGGCTGTGATATTTGATGTCCCTCGGACTTTATCTGCATATTCCCTACTGTTTTTCCAAATGCCGGTACTGCGATTTCTACTCCGCCCCCGGCCAGCGCGGCGTGCCCCGCGCCTATGTGGACGCTCTGCTGCGGGAGCTTTCCCGCTTTGCGCCGGACGCCCCCCTGCGGCCGGACACCCTCTATTTCGGCGGCGGCACCCCCAGCCTCCTCGTCCCCGACGACGCTGCCCGCCTCATCGACGCCGCCCAGCCCCTGCCGGGGGCAGAGATCACGCTGGAAGCGAACCCCGAGACGGTGACGGAGGCGTCCCTCCGGGCGTTCCGCGCCGCAGGCGTCAACCGCATCTCCTTCGGCGTCCAGTCGGCCCGGGACAGCCAGCTCAAGACGCTGGGCCGCCCCCACACCGCAAAGCAGGCCCGTGCGGCCTTTGCCGCCGCACGCCGGGCCGGGTTCGAGAACATCAGCGGCGACATCATGCTGGCCCTGCCCCATTATACGCAGGCCGAGTTCGACGAGACGCTGGAGCTTATCGAGGAGGGCGGCGCGACACACATTTCGGCCTACCTCTTAAAGATAGAGCCGGACTCTGCCTTTGGCCGGACGCCCCCCGAGGGTCTGCCCACCTCCGACGAGGCGGCGGACTTCTACCTCTACGCCGTCGAGCAGCTGGAGCACCACGGGTATCTGCAGTACGAGATCTCGAACTTTGCCCGCCCCGGCTATGAGGGAAAGCACAACCTCATCTACTGGGACTGCGGCGACTATCTGGGCATCGGCCCCGCCGCCCACTCCTGCATGGGCGGCAAACGGTTCTACTACCCGGCCGACACCGAGGCTTTCCTGCGGGACGAGGCCGCGCCGGTCATGGACGGCGGCTGCGGGGCGGAAGATTATCTCATCTTACAACTCCGTCTCCGCAAGGGCCTGAACCTCGACGAATACAAAAAACGCTATGGCAGGGAGCTTTCCACCGCACAGCGGGCTTTCGTGCAAAACTGTGTGAAGAGCGGCTACGCCAGCTTCGACGGCCGCACCCTCGCCCTCACCCCCGCCGGGCTTATCGTACAGAACAGCATCCTCGCCGAGCTGTTGTGAGCCTCAGTGGAGGGCAAAGCTCAGGGCCGCCAGCACAAAAATGCCAACGATGTCGGTGATGCGGCCCACCCGCTGCATCGAGTAGTACCAGTCGGTCGGCTCGCCGCCGGATACCTCCAGCCCGTGGCGGAGATTCCAGAACAGCAGCGGGAAGCGGAGGTCCAGAAACAGCAGCAGCGCCAGCGCCCCCATCGGCAGCAGGAAAGCCACGCTGCCCCGGGTCTCCCGCCGTCCGCCGACGGCCACATTATAGAGCCAGCCGCAGCTGGGCCAGAGGTCATCTTTCTGGTATTCGCCATTGACGATGACCTTCACCTCGTCGGCCAAGCCCCCGTCGTCCTCCCGCCAGAGGATGGCGTCCCCGGGGTCGCCCAGTGCACTCCCGTCAAAGATAAGCGCCCCGTCCTGATAGAGCTTTACCTCTGCGCTGTCCTTCGCCTCGATGCGGTAATGCCTCGTCTCTCCGTCCAGCGTGAACGCTGCCTCGGCTTCGCTCTCCGTCCCGGAGAGCTGCAGGGTGTAGGCCGCATAGGCATCCTTGCCCGAAAAGCTGCCGTCTGCCTGCCGGTACAAAAAGGCGTCCCGCAGCCAGACCCCCGGGCGGAGAGCGGCGAAGAGGTAGACGCCAAGCAGTACGAGACAGACGATCCAGCAGGTGCTCGTCTGCATTTTGTGGAAGATCGATCCTTTCATACAGCTTCCTCCTTGACAATCCACGTTAAAACGCATATACTAGAAATACAAAAGGTGCTGCCCCAAAAACGGCTAGCTCCTTACCATACGCGAGCAAAAAAGATTGACCGGCATACTTGGGGAAGTAGGTGGCGGTCAGTCTTTTTTGTTTTTATGATCTTTGTCGTCATGGCTGATTTTCCATGTAATGTCGAAGACACCATAGGCTACGCTGAAGACGAGCGTCAACAGCAGCAAAACCTCGGACAGAGTCATGCGCCATCCCTCCTTCTGCCTGAACATCGGGAGTATGCGCCAAAAAAGCCGCTCTCCCGATGCCTGTTCACTCGAAAGTTAAACAAGAGCGCATCGGTAAGAAGCGTTCGCCGCCTGCGTTTGAGGCAACACCTTTGCAGTCCGGAGACTGCATTCCTAGCATAGCATAAATTCTTTCAAATTACAATCGCCCTACCCCAATTCAATGACCCTCCACCCCAGCTCCCGGATGGCCGCTTGGTCATGGGTCGCCAGCAGGGCGGGCTTTGCGCCGCAGCGTGCTTTGAGCATGGCTGCGGCCTTTTTCATGGCGGCGGGGTCCATCCCGGTGAACGGCTCGTCCAGCAGAAGGGTGTCGCTCTCGGCCCAGAGGGCGCGCAGGAGGGCGGTGCGCCGCTTCTGGCCGCCGGAGAGCTTCCGGGCCGGCAGGGCGAGGGCCTCATCATCGAGTCCAAGCTGTATAAGGTCTCTCCTTATCTGCTCTTTGTATTGCGTTTTTGCCTTGTACTGCTCCACCGGGAGCACCAGCGCCACATTTTCCTCTGGGGTGAGCTGGGGGCAGAGCCGGTCCTCCTGAAAGACCACGCCGACCCGGCCCACCCCCTCCACGCTGCCGGACGTGGGCACTTCCAGCCCCATCAGGATGCGCAGCAGGGTCGTCTTGCCCCAGCCGCTGGGTGCCCAGAGCACCGCCGGGCCGTCCACCGTCAGGGACAGACCTTCGAAGAGCGTTTTCTCTCCGAATCGTTTTGTCAGGTCCTTTATTTCCAGTTTGTTATGATATTCTCCCATTTTTATGCCCCCTCTTCGCCCAGAACTGCCGTCACCGCCCTGTCCAGCAGGGCGAGGAAGAGCTTTTCAAATACCGCGCTCAACAGGATGATGACGAAGGTCCATGCGAACAGCTCCCCGGTAGAGAGGGTGATCTTTGCCCGATAGAGGGCGTCGCCGATGCTGCCGTCGGGCAGGCCGATGACCTCCGCCGCCACGCCGCTCTTCCAGCAGATGCCCAGCGCCACACTGCACCCCTGCCGGAACGCAGGCAGCACCGCCGGGAGCCAGACAGCCCGCAGACGCCGCCCCAGCGGCAGGCGGAACACCTGCGCCATCTCGAGAAGCCGGCGGTCGGCGCTCCCGATGCCGGTGCGCACCGCGCCGTAGAGGACGGGCAGCACCATCAGGAAGCTGATGAGGACCGACAGGGACGAGCCGCTGACCCACACCAGCGCCAGAATGATGAAGCTGGCCACCGGGGTGGCCTTGACCAGCTGCATCACCGGGGCGAGAAGGGCGTCCACCCACTCCCATTTTTCCGCCGCCACCGCCAGCACGGTACTGGACAGTGCACCCAGCCCGAAGCCCAACAGGATGCGCCCGGCGCTGAACGCCACCCGCTGCCAGAACTCCGCCTGCGGCAGAAGCTGCACCAGCGTCCCCAGCGCCTGCACCGGCGAGACCAGAAAGACCTCCTGCCCGATGGCCATTGCTGCCGCCTGCCAGACGCCCAGCCAGAAGACCGACGCCGCCAAGAGCTGAAGGCGGCGCTTTTTTGTTTTTTCCATCTGTTTCTCTGCTCCTCTTCTTTTTTCGCTTTCAGAATATCACATCATGTGAAAGAATACAATCCTTCATCTTTTCTTCTCTTGACATGAAGGGGATAAGACTCTACACTGTAATAAAGCAATCCGTGTTTCATATTTTACGCGCTCCTGCGCACGACTGGGAGAGATGACCATGCACGAATCCACGCAGGCCCTTCGGGGCAAAAAGCTCTTTCTGGTGGGGTTTACCCTGTTCTCGATGTTCTTCGGGGCGGGCAACCTCATCTTTCCGCCCTTCCTCGGCGCACAGGCCGGGACGGCGCTCTGGTCTGCCTTCGCAGGCTTTGCCGTCAGCGCCATCGGCCTGCCCATCGCGGGCGTAGCGGCGGTGGCGCGGGCAGGCGGTCTGCCCGTGCTGGCCGGGCGGGTGCATCCCCGCTTTGCGCAGGTGTTCGCTGTGCTGGTCTACCTGTCCATCGGCCCCTGCCTCGCCATCCCCCGCACGGCCAGCACCTCCTTTGAGATGCTGACCCCGCTGGTGGGGCGGAGCACGCTGGGGCAGTTCCTCTACTCCCTTGTATTCTTCACGGCAGCGTACTTCGTGGCCCTCCGACCCGAAAAGCTGACCCAGCGGCTGGGCCGCATCCTCTGCCCCACCCTGCTGGTGCTCATCGTGGTGCTGTTCGCGGGCTGTCTCCTCCGCCCTGCTGCCTCCGGTTATGGCGTGCCCACCGCGGCTTACGCCGCCCTCCCCGCCGCGCAGGGAATATTGGACGGCTACCAGACCATGGACGCGCTGGCGGCGCTCAACTTCGGGGCTGTCATCGCCCTGAATATACAGGCCGTCGGCATCACGGAAGAAGCCGCCGTGCGGCGGGGCACCATCCGGGCCGGACTCGTCGCAGGCGGGATGCTGCTGGTGGTCTACGCCATGCTGACCCACATTGGCGGCATCTCGGGGGCAGCGTTCCCCGGCTGTGACACCGGCGCGGCCGTCCTGACGGCGCTGGCCGACGGCCTGTTCGGCCGGGTGGGACAGGTTCTGTTAGCCGCCATCTTCGTCATCGCCTGCTTCAACACCTGCGTAGGACTCATCGCCAGCGTGGGCGAATACTTCCATGAGCTGCTGCCCCGGCTGTCCTACCCTGCCATCGCGGCCTTCTTCGCACTGATGAGTATGCTTCTGGCCAACATCGGCCTCGCGGACATCCTGAGTCTCTCCGTCCCGGTGCTGAACGCCATCTACCCCATCGCCATCATCCTCATCGTGGTGGAGTTTCTGCCGGAGCGGTTCCAGCGCCCTCTGGTCTGGCGGCTGGGCGTCCTCTTTACCGCCCTTCAGAGCATCCCCGCCGCCCTGCCCTTCGGCCCTCTCTCCGGGTTCATGAACGCCCTGCCTCTGAGCGGCCTCGGCTTCGGCTGGCTTCTCCCGGCCCTCATCGGCATCGGTGTTGGCCTCGTCTTATAACGTGAAAAAACTGCCGTACAGCTGTGCGGCAGTTTTTCGTTGCAAAACTTACTTTGCAGAGTTGCGGATGGCCGTCATGACCTTGCGGAGGACGGACGGCTCGGTGTAGTAGAAGCCGTCGTCCGGCAGCTTGCCGCCCACAGAAGCGGGCGAGGCATCGTAGAGCACCTGCAGATAGGCGGAGATGTCCTTCTTCATTTCCTCGCCGTTGCGGTAGACGATATTGCACTTGGGCAGGGCCTTTTTGGCGATCGCCGCCTTGGCCACCACGCCGACCTGCTCACACAGGGCGGCAGTTCCGTCGATGTCCTCATTTGCAGCCTTAACGCTCTTCTGGTAGTCGGTCAGGAAGGCGGCGATGACGTCCGGGTTCTTTTTGGCGTACTCGGTGCGCACCACGGTGACTCCGGTAATGAGCTGGGTATCGCAGACCTTGTTCCACTCGCGGGTCAGGTCAAGGACGACACGGAGGCTGCTGTCCTTCATCTGGGCGGCAGTGACGTAAGGCTGAGGCAGAACGGCGATGGCGTCCTTCTTGGCAGCGGCCATCTGGGCCGTGACCTCAGAGGCCTCGCTGTAATACTCGATCTTCACGTCCCTGTCGGGGTCGAGGCCGTTCTTCCGGAGCAGATAGCGCAGGACGTATTCCGGCGTCGTGCCCTTGCCGGTGGAGAGGATGGTGCGGTCCTTGAGGTCGGCGAAGCTGTGGACGGTGTCGCCCTTCTCCACGACGTAGAGCACGCCCAGCGTGTTCACTGCCATGACCTGAATGCCGCCGTTCGTCTTCTGGTAGAGGGTGGCGGCGAGGTTGGCCGGGATCGCAGCCATATCGAGGTCTCCCTTGATGAGCTTGGGCACGATCTCATCGGCTGCGCCGTAGAGCTGCAGGTCGTAGTCGAGGGAGGCAGTGCCCTCCTTCTCCATGCTCAGCAGGTTGACGAGGCCCATGGTGGTGGGGCCTTTCAGGCCGGCGATCCGCACCTTGGTGTTGGTCTTGGCCGATGCGCCGCAGGCCAGCATGCTCACCAGCAGCACCGCCGACAGCAGCAGAGATGTCAGTTTTTTCATTTTGTACAGTTCCTCACTTTCATCGGGATAAATTTTCCCGCAGAAAATTTGCAAAAACCATTTGCTTTACGCCCCCAAGTTTACTATAATAAAAGAAAAAATACCGTTGCGTATGCAACGGAATCGCAGAAGGGCGGTGAGGGCCCGGGGAAAACCTCACGGAATGGGTATGGAAAACTATCTTCCGCTGTTACAATCCACCTCTCTGTTCGCCGGGCTGGAGGCCGAATCGCTTCGGGTCCTGCTGGGCAACGTGGGAGCCGTATTGCGCACCTACAGCCGGGGCGAGACCCTCGTGCTGGCCGGGCAGACCAACCGCCGGGTGGGCGTGGTGCTCTCGGGCACCATCGAAGCCTATCACCCTGCCGCCAGCGGGGCGCGTCTGCCCATCAGCCAGATGGGGCCGGGCGGCGTGTTCGGCGATGTGCTGGGCGGCTCGAGCCTTTCCAGCCCGGTGACGGTAATGGCCTCCGCCCCCTGTGAGGTGCTGCTGATGCCCTACGAAAAGCTCCTGCTGCCCGGGGCCGACCCGGCCCGCCAGCGGGTGCTGCAGAATCTCGTGCGCACCATCAGCGACAAATACTTCCTCCTCTCCCGCCGAGTGGACCTGCTGCTGCTCAAGAGCCTGCGGGCCAAGGTGTGTGCCTACCTCCTCAGCGAGGCGGAGGTGCACCACAGCCTCACCTTCACCATCCCCTACTCCCGCATCCAGTTGGCCGATTACCTCAACTGCGACCGCAGCGCCCTCTCCCGGGAGCTGAGCCTCATGCAGCGGGACGGCCTGCTGGAGACCTATCGGAGCAGCTTCAAGCTGCTGGAGCCGGAAGCGCTGCGAAGGATGGTGCTGTAACAGCCTCTCCCTTTGGGAGAGGTGTCACCGAAGGTGACGGAGAGGGCAAGGATGCTGACGGAAAAGCGCAGGCGCGGCGATAGTATCGCTCTGACAAGGAGCCTGCTTATCGCTGTGCGGTGGCTCTATCGCAGTTGGCTTGCCCTCTCAGGCGCTTCGCGCCAGCTCTCCCAAAGGGAGAGCCTTTATATAAAAGGAGAACTTCATCATGTCCAAACCTATCCTATGGATCGTCATCCCCTGCTACAACGAGGAGCAGGTGCTGCCCATCACGGCCCCCCTGTTCCTGAAAAAGATCAACGACCTTGCCGCAGCGGGCCTTGTCAGCGAGAAGAGCCGGGTGCTCTTTGTCAACGACGGCTCCCGCGACGCCACATGGTCCCTCATCCAGAAGTTTGCCGCTGAGGACGAGCACTTCATCGGCATCTCCCAGAGCCGCAACCGCGGCCACCAGAACGCCGTGCTGGCCGGGCTGATGGAGGCGCTCCACAGCGGCAGCTGTGACATTACCATCTCCATCGACTGCGACGGTCAGGACGACATCAACGCCATGGACGAGATGGTCAGGAAGTATCTCGCCGGGGCCGAGGTGGTCTATGGCGTGCGCAGCCGCCGGGACACCGACACCTTCTTCAAGCGGTTCACCGCCGAGGGCTTCTACCATGTGATGAACGCGCTGGGGGCCGACATCGTCTTCAACCATGCCGACTACCGCCTCATCAGCACCCGTGTGCTGGAAAGCTTCGCCGACTACCGCGAGGTGAACATCTTCCTGCGGGGCATGGTGCCGCTGGTGGGCTACCCCAGCGACACCGTCTATTACGAGCGCCACGAGCGTCTGGCCGGTGAGAGCCACTACCCGCTGCGCAAGATGCTGGCCCTCGCCTTCGACGGCATCACCAGCCTGTCGAACAAGCCCATCCGCCTCATCACCGGGGCAGGCATCGTGGTCAGCCTCATCAGCTTCATCGGCGTCCTCTGGGCCATCGTGCAGGCGGTCAGGGGCAGCGTCGTGGCCGGCTGGGCCTCCACCATCTGCATCGTCTGCTTCATGGGCGGCGTCCAGCTGGTCTGTCTGGGCGTCATCGGCGAATACGTCGGCAAGATCTACATGGAAACCAAGGCCCGCCCCCGCTACATCATCAGCGAGCGGACATGGGCACCCTACGAAAGGAAGTATCACGGATGAGCAAACAGAGCTGGCGGGGCAGCACCCTGCTGAACCCGGAGCCGCCGGTACTGGTCTCCTGCGGCGGGCTGGACAAGCCCAACCTCATCACCATCGGCTGGACGGGCACCATCTGCACCCAGCCCAGCATGGTGTCCATCAGCGTCCGCCCCGAGCGGTACAGCCACCATCTCATCAAGGAGAGCGGACAGTTCGCCATCAACCTGCCCACCGAGGCACTGGTGAAGTCGGTGGACTGGTGCGGCGTCAGGAGCGGCCGGGACTTCGATAAATTCGCGGCCTGCGGCCTCCATGCCGCCCCCGGCTCGGTGCTGACGGACTGCCCCATCCTCGCCGAAAGCCCCGTCAATCTGGAATGCCGGGTGACGCAGGTCATCCCGCTGGGCAGCCACGACCTCTTCCTCGCCGAAGTCGCCGCCTGCGACGTGGACGAAAGCCTGCTGGACGAGAATGGCAAGCTCTGCCTCGACAAGGCTAGGCTCATCGTCTACAGCCACGGCGAATATCTGGCGCTGGGCAAAAAGCTGGGCACCTTCGGCTACAGCGTCCGGAAGAAAAAAGCACGGCGGAAATAACTTCCCCGTGCTTGACAATTCGCGTAAAACAAACTATACTAAAAATAGAAAAGGCACTGCGACAAGCGGTTAGCCTCTAGTCTAAGGTTTTAAGCTCTATTGAACCGTCGCCTTTGCCGAGGTGGCGGTTCAGCGTTTTTTCACGATAATGGTGATAGTAAACTCACCAATATGGAAAGTAATCCGCATTGCCTCACCCCCTTTTCGGGAAGTGTAGGCCAACCGCCTGCCGTATGTGCAGTGCCTTGCCGCTAAAGCAGCAAAATTAGTATAACACAGTTTTCGACAATCTGCAATCACAAAAGCCGCAGGATGCATAGAGCATCCCGCGGCTTCGATTTTATCGCAAGGCAAGAAATTAGTGCGACATGAAAACAGCATATTTGCGGTATGCAATTCAACGCTGTTGCTGCTGCATTAAAAAGTTGAATTGCTATATTTCAGCAGATCACTCAAGCACTTCACCGTCCGGCCATGATGGCCGGTGACGGTCTCCGCGTGGAGCAGACTGCTCAGGACGCTCTCCTCCACGCACTCGGCCACGGCCCGGAACAGCGGGTTGATGGCATCGTCGTGGACCATGCCCATCGGCAGGATGGCCTTTTCCGAGTCATGGGGCACCCGGTTCGCAGTAGTGAAGGCGATGACGATCTCGCCCGAACCATTTCCGCAGAAGGAGCCGGTGCGGGACAGGCCCACCAGCGCCCGGTGGCAGAGCCGCCGCAGCTGGCGCTCACTGAGGGGGATGTCCGTCGCCAGCACCGTGATGATGGAGCCTTTGTCCTCGTGGGGCGGGATGCTGGCGTCCAGCAGGGTCTGGATGGGGGTGCCTGCCACCACGAGGTCGTCGAAGACGGCGTGGTTAGAGAGCACCAGCGCGCCGATGGTGTAGGGCTTCCCGTCCAGCTCCACCACACGGGAGGCCGAGCCGATGCCGCCCTTCAGACCATGGCAGCGCATCCCCCGGCCTGCGCCCACCGCGCCCTCGGCGAAGTCGGCGCGGCAGTCGGCCAGCGCGGCCCACACATTTTCCTCGGTGACATGGAGGCCCCGGATGTCGTTCAGGCCGCTGTCGTTGCACTCGCAGACCACCGGGTTGACGCTGCCGGTGGTCTCGCAGATGTCGGGGTTCCGGTCCAGCATATACTTCACCAGCGCCGTCTCCACCGTGCCCACGCTGAGGGTGTTGGTGAAGAGGATGGGCGTCTCCAGCGTGCCCAGCTCCTCGATCTGGACAAGGCCGGTGGTCTTGCCGAAACCGTTGATGACGTGGCTGGCCGCCATCACCTTATCGTGGAAAATATCCCCCGGATGGGGCAGCAGGGCGGTGACGCCGGTCTGGACCTCGCCGTCCGACAGCGTGCAGTGGCCTACCGTGACGCCCGGCACGTCACTGATCTTGTCCAGCGGGCCGCAGGGCAGCTTGCCCACCCGGATGCCCCGGTTCTTCCATTCTGATTCGATTCCCATACAAATTCTCCTTACAAAAATGCCCTCCTCGTTTCGTGCGGAGAGGGCGTTCTTTGTTTATTCTTCCCCGTGCTCCACCCGCTTGATGGCTCCCAGATCGTAGGGCGTATTCTGGTAGACGTAGTAGTTCAGCCAGTTCTCATACAGCAGATGTGCGTGAGCGCGCCAGCGGAAGAGGGGCGGCTGGGCGGGGTCGTCCTCCGGGTAGTAGTTCTTCGGCACAGCGATGGGCAGGCCCTTGGCCACATCCCGCTTGTACTCGGCGTCGAGGGTGTACTTGTCGTACTCCGGATGTCCGGTGACGAAGATCTGCCGGCCATTCTCGGTGCTCATCAGGAAGGGGCCTGCCTCGTCGCTCTCGGCGAGGATGCGCAGGGCCTTGCAGTTCAGCACATCCTCGCGGGAGATGCCGGTGTGGCGGCTGTGGGGGGCGTAGAACACCTCGTCGAAGCCCCGCACCAGCGGGTTCGAGGGGCGTGTGACCCTGTGCTCGAAGACGCCGAACATCTTCTCGTTCAGCAGCTGCTTGCGGATGCCGTAGTGGTAATAAAGCCCCGCCTGCGCACCCCAGCAGACGTGGAGGGTGGAGTAGACATTCGTCTCGCTGAAGTCCATGATCTCGCACAGCTCCGGCCAGTAGTCCACCTGCTCGAAGTCGATCTTCTCCACCGGTGCGCCGGTGATGATCATGCCGTCGTAGCGGTTATTCTTCACCTCGTCGAAGGTCTTGTAGAACGTCTCGAGGTGGGCCGCCGAGACATGGGTCGCCGCGTGGCTGGCCGTCTGCAGCAGGGTCATGTGCACCTGAAGAGGCGTATTGGCCAGCAGGCGGGCGATCTGCGTCTCAGTCGCAATTTTCGTCGGCATGAGGTTCAGGATGAGGATCTCCAGTGGGCGGATGTGCTGGGAGAGCGCCCGTTCCCGGTGCATGACGAAAACATTTTCCTCGTAGAGGGCGTCATAGGCGGGAAGAGTCTTGGGGATGATCAGGGGCATAGCGATTTCTCCTTAGATTTTATCGAGTGCCTGTGCAATATCTGCGATGAGGTCCTCGCTGCTTTCCAGTCCGCAGCTCATCCGCACCAGCTCGGCAGGCACACCGGCAGCGGCCAGCTGCTCGTCGTTCATCTGGCGATGGGTGCTGGAGGCCGGGTTGAGGCAGCAGGTACGGGCATCGGCCACATGGGTCTCGATGGCGGCAAGCTTCAGCTCCTTCATGAAGGTGCTGGCCGCCTCGCGGCCTCCGGCCAGACCGAAGGAGACGACGCCGCAGCTGCCGCTCGGCAGATACTTCTGGGCCAGTGCATGGTAGGGGCTGCTCTCGAGGCCGCAGTAGTTGACGTAGGCCACCTTCGGGTGGGCCTCGAGGAACTTTGCGACGGCCATGCCGTTCTCGCAGTGGCGCCGCATCCGGACATGGAGGCTCTCAAGGCCGAGGTTCAGCATATAGGCGTTCATGGGGGACTGCATCGAGCCGAAGTCCCGCATCAGCTGTGCGGTGGCCTTGGTGATGAATGCCCCCTCCTTGCCAAAGCGCTCGGCGTAGGTGATGCCGTGATAGCTCTCGTCGGGGGTGCACAGGCCGGGGAACTTGTCGGCGTGGGCCATCCAGTCGAACTTTCCGCCGTCCACGATGGCACCACCCAGCACCGCACCATGGCCGTCCATGTACTTGGTGGTCGAGTGGGTCACGATGTCAGCCCCCCACTCGAAGGGGCGGCAGTTGACCGGCGTGGGGAAGGTGTTGTCCACGATGAGGGGTACGCCGTGGGCGTGGGCGGCCTTGGCGAACTTCTCGATGTCCAGCACAGTGAGGGCAGGGTTTGCGATGGTCTCGCCGAACACGACCTTGGTGTTGGGCTGGAAGGCAGCGTCCAGCTCCTCCTCGCTGCACAGCGGGTCCACAAAAGTGGCGGTAATGCCCATCTTCTTCATGGTGACGGAGATGAGGTTGAAGGTGCCGCCGTAGATGGTGCTGGACGCCACGATGTGGTCGCCTGCCTCGCAGAGGTTGAACAGTGCGAAGAAGTTTGCGGCCTGACCGCTGGACGTCAGCATGGCGGCGGTGCCGCCCTCCAGCTCGCAGATCTTTTTCGCCACCAGATCACAGGTGGGATTCTGCAGGCGGGAGTAGAAGTAGCCGTCGGCTTCGAGGTCGAACAGCTTGCCCATGTCCTCGCTGGTGGCGTACTTGAAGGTAGTGGACTGGATGATGGGGATCTGGCGGGGTTCGCCGTTGCCGGGGGTGTAGCCGCCCTGCACGCAGATGGTATCACGGTTCATTGCAACATACTCCTTTACTGGGTTTGTCTGTATAGCACAATTCCCCGCCAGAGGGCAGGCCTCCGGCGGGGAATCGGTTCGTTAAATTTTGTTCCCTGCCGGAAAACACGCGAAAGGCGCTCCCTTTGGGAGAGGCGTTCCTTACTTTCTCAGCCGCTTATCGCTCTTGGTCGCCCAGAGGGTGCCGACGGTCTGGAACACCTGCACCATGAGCACCAGCAGCACGACGCAGACGATCATGATGTTGGTCTGATAGCGGTAGTAGCCGTAGGACAGGGCGATCTTGCCCAGACCGCCGCCGCCGATGACGCCGGACATGGCCGAGTAGCCGAGGATGGTGGTCAGAGCAGTGGTCATGCTGGAAATGAGGCCGGGCAGGCACTCCGGGATCATGACTTTGGTGATGATCTGGAAGGGGGTCGCGCCCATGCTCTGGGCTGCTTCCACGACGCCCTCGTCCAGCTCGCGCAGGCTCGTCTCCACGAGGCGGGCCACAAAGGGGAAGGCTGCGACCACCAGCGGAACGATGGTGGCCTTGGTGCCGACGGTGGTGCCCACGATGGCGCGGGTCAGCGGGAAAACGCAGATCATCAGGATGAGGAAAGGCACGCTGCGCAGGATGTTGATGACGATGTTCAGGATGTGCATCAGCCAGCCCGGCAGGGGCAGCACGCCATCCTTGTCGCCCGCCACCAGCAGAACGCCCAGCGGCAGGCCCAGCACCAGAGAAAATGCCGTGGAGAGGACGGTCACATAGAACGTCTCCCAGATGGCGAAGCCATAATCTGCAAAGCTCATTCTCCGGTCACCTCCTCAACGGTCACACCATTCTGGCTGCGCATATAGCACACAGCCTGCTTTGCCTGTTCGGTATCGCGGGGAAGCTTGAGCAGCATCGAGCCATAGCACTGGCCGCTCAGGTCGCGGGTGTCGGCGCTGAGCACCGACACAAGGATGCCCTTCTCCGCTGCGAGGCTCGCCACCAGCGGCTTTGCGGTGGATGAGCCGTTAAAGGTCACACGCACGACGTGGTCGTCGGGCGCAAAGCTCGAGAGGTCGCGGGCCGCGCTGCCGCCGTTGGGGGCGACAAGGCGCTTGGCCGCAGCCGTCTTGGGATTTGCGAAGATCTCGCGCACCTCTCCCTGCTCCACGACCACGCCGCCGTCCAGAATGGCGACCCGGTCGCAGATCTCTTCCACGACGCTCATCTGATGGGTGATGACCACCACCGTGATGCCCAGTTTCTTGTTGATGTCCTTGATGAGGGTCAGGATGGCGTGGGTCGTGTTGGGGTCCAGCGCACTGGTGGCCTCATCGCAGAGCAGAACTTTGGGGTCGGTGGCCAGCGCACGGGCGATGGCGATGCGCTGCTTCTGGCCGCCGGAGAGCTGGGCGGGGTAGGCGTTGGCCTTATCGGGCAGGCCCACCATTTCCAGCAGCTCCTTTGCGCGCTTTTCGGCGTCGGCCTTCTTCACACCCGCCAGCTCCATCGGGAAGCAGATGTTTTTCAGGCAGCTGCGCTGCATCAGCAGGTTGAACTGCTGGAAGATCATGGTGATGTCCCGGCGGCGCTCCCGCAGGGCGGCGGGAGACAGAGTCTCCATCGCGGTGCCGTCGATGACGACGCTGCCCTCGGTGGGGCGTTCCAGCAGGTTGATGCAGCGCACCAGCGTGGATTTGCCCGCGCCCGACATACCGATGATGCCGTAGATGGAGCCATCGGGGATGGTCAGGTCGATGTCCTTCAGCGCATTCACCGCGCCGTCCTTCATCTGGAAAGTCTTGGAAAGGTGTTTGATCTCGATCACAGTTTACTCCTTAGTAGGGTCTTAACCCTCGATGGGGGCAAGGCTGTCCTGCTTGCCGCCGTAGATGCCCATCGGCTCGACGTGGATGCCGGCGACCGTCACCAGATGGGTGCCCTTTTCCTCATTGAAGTTGTCCAGATACGGCTGATGCTGGAAGTAGTTGGTGTCGCACTGGCCGTCCTCGACGATGGTGTTGGGGATCACATAGTCGTCGTACTCCTGAATGTCCAGCGTGATGCCCTTGGCGGCCAGAATGTCCTTGCAGACCTCCAGCACCTCGCAGTGGGGAGCGGGGGTAGCGGCGCAGCTGACGGTCTCGCCGTTCAGTGCGTCATAGTCGATGGAGGGATCGTAGCCGTCGGTGGGGTTCTCGACGACGGAGACGACAGCGCCCTTGTAGTTTTCATCCATGAAGTCCTTGACCTGCTGGCTCTGCAGAGCAGCCACCAGAGCCTTGATCTTCGGCTCGTTCTCGTTGCCCTCCTTGCAGACCAGCACGTTGACGTAAGCAGAGGAGCCGTCCTCCATGGCCAGAGCATCGGTCATGGGGTCCAGACCAGCGGAGATGGCGTAGTTGGAGTTGATGACCGCGTAGTCCTCGTCCTGCAGGACGTTGGGCACCTGAGCAGCCTCGACCTCATCGACGGTGACATTCAGGGGGTTCTCCTCGATGTCGTTCTTGGTGGCGGTCAGACCGGCGTCTGCCTTCAGCTTGAAGAAGCCGTTCTTCTCCAGCAGGGTCAGGGCGCGGGCCTCGTTGGTGGTGTCGTTGGGGACAGCGACCTTGATCTTGTCCAGCTTTGCAGCAGCGGAAGCAGCCTCAGAAGAAGCAGCGCCGGAAGCAGCAGAGCTTGCGGTGGAGGAAGAGCCGCCGCAGGCGGTCAGGGCAGCAGCAGCGGCTGCAACACCAGTAACTTTCAGAAAATCACGACGAGTAATCATAGTTTTATTCCCTCTCTATTGTTTGGATAAAATGTACAGCGGCGCGGCACAGTCCGCGCCAGCTCTGGCCGGAAGCACGAAAAAAGCCTCCGTCCCTGTCAGCTCTGCGCTGCACAAGGACGGAGGCCTGAAACTTCCGTGGTACCACCTTGGTTCGCAGCATCCTCACAGACGCTGCCTCAAAACTGCGGCAGAAACTCTTTCTGCTTACAGCCGGACGCTTTAACGGGCGCACCCGTCGCGGACTAGTGCTCTTGCTCGTCGTCCGCGCAGCTCCGAGACCATTTTCAGCTTCCTGTTTCCTGCCCTTTTCCATCCTCCGGGCTTTCTGGTAAGGCTCATGCGAAAGCTTACTCTTCTCTTCACAGCCATTTTTGTGATATTGCGTTTATTGTACTCGCCTTGACAGGATTTGTCAACCCTTACAACAAACTTTTCTGGTAGGGAATTAAAATTTTTTCGCCCGGCAGACAAAAATGCCCCCGCGCGAGGTGCGCGGAGGCATTTTGGAAAACGTGATTTAGCCCTGCTCCTGCTGTGCCTTCTTGGCTTCCAGAGCCAGAATGGCATCGCGGCGGCTCAGGTTGATGCGGCCCTGCTGGTCGATGTCCGTCACCTTGACGACGATGGCATCGCCCACGGCGACCACATCCTCCACCCGCTCGACCCGCTTGGTGTCCAGCTTGGAGATGTGGACGAGGCCCTCCTTGCCCGGAGCGATCTCGACGAAGGCGCCGAAGTTCATCAGGCGGGTGACTTTGCCCTTGTAGATGGCACCGATCTCGGGGTCCTCCACGATGGTCCTGATGGTAAAGATGGCCCGCTTTGCGTCCTCCTGATCCACCGCAGAGACGAAGACATGGCCGTCCTCCTGCACGTCGATCTTGCAGTTGCAGGTGGCGCAGATGTCCTGAATGACCTTGCCGCCCTTGCCGATGACGTCCTTGATCTTATCGGTGGGGATCATCATGCTGAACATCTTGGGTGCCCAGCGGCTCAGCTCATGGCGAGGCTCGGCGATGACCGGCTTGATGATCTCATCGAGGATGTACAGACGGCCCTTGCGGCACTTCTCGAAGGCCTCAGCGATGATGTCGTAGGTCAGGCCGTCGATCTTGATGTCCATCTGGATGGCGGTGATGCCCTTGCGGGTGCCGCCCACCTTGAAGTCCATGTCGCCGTGGAAGTCCTCGACACCCTGAATGTCCAGCATGGTCATCCAGCGGTCACCCTCGGTGATGAGGCCGCAGGAGATGCCGGCGACCGGAGCCTTGATGGGCACGCCTGCGTCCATCAGGGCCAGCGTAGAGCCGCAGATGGAAGCCTGCGAGGTAGAGCCGTTGGAGGACAGGACCTCAGACACGCAGCGGATGGTGTAGGGGAACTCCTCCAGAGAGGGCAGCACGGGCACGAGAGCGCGCTCGGCCAGTGCGCCGTGGCCGATCTCGCGGCGGCCGGGGCTGCGGGGTGCGCGGGCCTCGCCGACGGAGTACGGCGGGAAGTTGTAGTGGTGGATGTACCGCTTGGTCTGCTCGTCGGTCAGGTCATCCATGAGCTGGTTGTCCTTGGTGCCGCCGAGGGTGCAGGTGGTGAGCACCTGCGTCTGGCCGCGGGTGAACATACCGGAGCCATGCACGCGGGGCAGGATGCCGACCTCTGCGGCCAGCGGACGGATCTCGTTGATGCCGCGGCCATCCACACGCTTGCCCTCATCCAGCAGCCAGCGGCGGACGACATACTTCTGCATCTTGTAGCTGACGAGGTCGAGGTCGGCGTCGGTCAGGTCGGGGTACTCCTCGGCGATCTTGTCCATGATGGGCAGCAGGGCGGCGTCACGCACATTCTTGTCGTCGGTGTCCATGGCGGCCTTGAAGTCGTCCAGATACTTCTCCTTGATGGCATGGAACATATCCATATCGAGGCCCACGACCTGAAAATCGATCTTCGGCTTGCCGCGCTCGGCCACGATGCTGTTGATGAACCCGATGACCTTCTTGATCTCCACATGAGCGGCCTTGATGGCGTCCAGCATGGTGTCCTCATCCACCTCGTTGGCACCGGCCTCGATCATGACGATCTTGTCCATGGTGGCGGCAACGGTCAGGGCCAGGTCGCTCTTTCTGCGCTGCTCCTGCGTGGGGTTCAGGACGATCTCGCCGTCCACCAGACCCACCTGCACGCCGCCGATGGGGCCGTTCCAGGGGATCTCCGACACGGCAGTGACCAGCGAAGCGCCGATCATACCGGCGATCTCGGGGCTGCAATCGGGGTCAAGGCTCATGACCGTCATGGTGATGCAGACGTCGTTGCGCATCTCCTTGGGGAACAGGGGGCGCATGGGGCGGTCCACGACGCGGCTGGTCAGGATGGCGCGCTCGCCGGGGCGGCCCTCACGGCGCATGAAGCTGCCGGGGATGCGGCCTGCGGCGTAGAGCTTTTCCTCGTACTCCACGTTCAGGGGGAAGAAATCGACGCCTTCGCGGGGCTTGGGGCTCATGACCACGTTGCACATCACGCAGGTCTCGCCGTAGCGGATGAGGGCGCTTGCGTTGGACAAGCCGCACATCTTGCCCATTTCCACCTTGAAGGGGCGGCCTGCCAGCGTAGTCTCGTAAACTTTGAAGTTGTCAAAGTTTTCTTTGCGGGAACCAAATTCGATTGCCATTTGGTTTGCCTCCTTATGTCCGTTTGATATTCCAAAAGGCTGCCCGCCGCGCATCATAGCAATAAATCCAGCGTCCGTACCAAGGCACAGGCGCTCGATTTACTGCTGCAACACGCAGCAGCGGCCTATTTGTTCCAGAGCTTGGGATACAAGGGAAAATCCAACAAAAAAGAGCAAAGGGCAGGCACCACATTGCGGTACCTGCCCTCTGTTTTCTATTACTTACGCAGACCCAGAGTTGCGATCAGAGCACGGTAACGCTCGATGTCCTTCTTCTGGAGGTAGGCCAGCAGATTGCGGCGGCGGCCAACCATCTTCATCAGACCACGGCGGCTGTGGTGATCGTTCGGGTTCTTCTTCAGATGCTCGTTCAGCTCGTTGATGTGAGCGGTCAGCAGAGCGACCTGAACCTCGGGGGAGCCAGTGTCCTTCTCGGTCAGAGCGACTTTGGCCATAACTTCCTGCTTGTTCATAGTAACAGTACCTCTTTATAAAATTTTATTTGCCGACGGCACAGCAGCGGGAAAACGGTACTCCCGGATGGGCATACTCCCAGCCCCGTATCGCGGTAACAGTGCTAGTATAACAGAAACAACCGTAAAAAGCAAGAAAAATTTTTACAGATGCGCAAAAATGAGGATATTGTTTTTCTGTCGAGTCATGGTATAATCTGTCTGTTATCAAAACGAGGTATCTCTATATGTTATGTGAATTTTCCCGCCGCAGCTTCCTGAAAGGGAGCGCAGCCGCCGCAGCGGCGCTGGCCTGCCCGCTCTGCCCGGCCGATGCGGCTCCTTCCCCATCCGAAAACGGCCTGTTCTCCCCCGTCACGCCCCTCCGCCCGACCCAGTATGGCCCGGTGCGGGGCAGGGCGCGGGAGGATGGCACCCTCTGCTGGTACGGCATCCCCTACGGGGCCGCACCCACAGGCGAGGACCGCTGGACATCCCCCCGAGAGCCTGCCCGCTGGCGGACGGTGCGGGACTGCACCGCCCCCGCCCCGGCAGCGTATCAGTACACCAGCTTCCCCCTCGGCACCGAGGACTGTCTGACGTTGGACATCTATTCCGTGCCGGAGGCAAAAAAGCGGCCCGTCCTCGTCTATCTCCATGGCAGCGCCTTTTCCGGCTCGCCGCAGGAGCTGCCCGGCAGCGCACTTGTACGGGACACCGGCTGCGTCTTCGTGGCCCTCAGTTACCGGCTGGGGCTGTTCGGCTGGAACTGCCTGCCCGCCCTTACTACCGGTTCAGACGCCGCCGGAAACTTTGCCCTGCTGGACATCCTCCGGGCACTGGACTGGGTGAAGGAGAACATCCACCACTTCGGCGGCGATGGGGCCAGCATCACCCTCTGCGGCTTTTCCGACGGCGGACGGATGGCGGCTGCCCTCGCGGCCAGCCCCCTCTCCCGGGGCCGTTTCCAGCGGGCCGCTGCGCTCTCGGGCGGCTGGTCTCTGGCCGACCCGGACGCTTCGGCCCATCTGCTGGCCGAGCGCTTCGCGCCGCTGGCCGTGGAGGACAGCCTGTTTGCCGACCCGGCTTCCGCCGCCGGATGGCTGCTGACGCCGGGGGCTGACGTCCGGGAGTGGCTCTGCGGCCTCGAACCCGCCCGCATCGCGGCCCTCGGTGCGCCCTCCATCCTCTATGCCGACGAGGCGCTGCTCCCCCGGGATGCCCGGAGCGCCGTCCCCCTCCTGCTCCTGAGCAGCGCTACTGAGTTCAGCGGCCTCGTCCGGGACGACCTGCGGCCCGCCTCCGGCCCGGCCCGGGCCTACGCCGTCCGGTACGGCTCGGCCCTCTGCCGGTGGAGCAGCACCGAGGCCCTCGCCGAGGCGCTGGGCGGCAGCGCACCGGTCTGGCTGGGCCTCATCGACTACGGCGGGGCCGACAGCCGCACCGTCCTCCCGGGCCTCGGCTCCTTCCACGGCATCCTGCTGGCCCTTTTGTCGGGCGAGAGCAGCTTCTCCCGCTGCGCCGACCTCTCCTCCGAGGGTGCACAGGCCCTCTCTTCCCGCCTGAAGCAGTCCCTCGCCGATTTCATGACCAGCGGCACCCCGGGCTGGGCGGAATGGACGCCCCAGAGCCGCACCGTCCTCCGGCTCGACGCGGACAGCACTGCGTGCTTTTCCTCCCTCTCTGCCTACCCCGACACCCGGGAGAGCATCCGCGCCGCGATGGCCGCAGACGCCTCCCTCTCCGACGCCGAAAAAGAGACCGTGGAGCACCTTTACCTTTCGGGCTTCTACTTCTGACCAAGCAGAAAGCACCCCGCCGATGCAAGCGCATCAGCAGGGTGCTTCTTTCTTTTTGTTCAGCGGACGGTGCCGTCACTCCGCAAAGTATTCCTGTGCGCGCTTCGCTGCGTGGTCGATGCAGCCCCGCAGCTCGTCCAGCGTGTCGAACTTTTTGCTGGGGCTGAGGTAGGCATGGAACTCCACCACCGGGTCGGTGCCGTAAAGGTCGCCGGTAAAGCCCGGGATGAAGGTCTCACAGGTCACTTTGCTCTCGTCGCTGTTGACGGTGGGCCGGGTGCCGAGACCGGTGGCCGAAGGATACCAGTGCTCTCCGATCTTGGTGCGGGTGATATAGATGCCGTACCGGGGCAGCTGGAAGCCCTGCGGATAGATCTGGTTGATGGTGGGCACCCCCAGCGTCCGGCCAAGACCCGCCCCGTGGTGCACCGTGAAGCGGATGGCGTAGGGCATCCCCAGCATGGCGTTGGCCGCCGGGATGTCGCCGCCCTCCAGAGCGGTGCGGATGCGGGTGGAGGAGACCGGTTTCTCCTCGAACTGCGCCATCGGCAGGACGATCACCTCCACACCCAGCGGTGCGCAGAGCTGACGCAGCAGCTCCGGCGTGCCCGCCGCCTTGGCACCGAAGGTGAAGTTCTCGCCGCAGAACAGCGCCCGGGCGTTGCAGTCCCGGATGATGCCCAGCACGAACTGCTCGGGCGTCATGGCCTTGATCTCCTCGAAATCGGGGCAGAGGTAGTGCTCGACGCCGAGGCTGGCGATGAGGGCGTGCTTGTCCTCGGTGGAGAGCAGCCGCTTGCCCTTCATCTTGTTCTCGGCGGGCAGGCGGAAGGTGAAGACCACTGGGGCCGCGCCATGGGCTTTGGCCCACTCCACCGCGCTGCCGATGACAGCCCGGTGGCCGATGTGGATGCCGTCAAAAAAGCCCATTGCCACAGCAGAGCCGTGGGCACCGCCCAGCGCAAGCGGCGCAAGCTGCGAATAGATCTGCATGAATGTTTAGTCCTTTTCGTTTCTCTCTACGAAGAGTTTTTCGACCTTGAGCACGCCGCCGGTGATCTTTGCAAGCCCGAGGAACTGTCCCCCGGCGCTGCGCACGCGGTAGCGGCCATCTGCCGCCGGGTAGCGGCTGGTGGGGCAGCCATTGTAAAGATGCTGCTCCACCCTCGGCTCCACCACCAGCAGAGGCAGGCTCTCGAACACGCTCTCCACCGGCAGCATCAGCGCCTGCAGCGCCTCGGGGCCTGCGTCCTTCGCGGCCTGGATCTCTTCCAGCGTGTGGGCGTCGGCCTCGGTGTAGACGCCTGCCGTCGTCCGGCGCAGAGCGCTCATGGTGCCCTTCTGGCCCATCGCAGCAGCGATGTCCTCCAGCAGGGTACGGATATAGGTGCCCTTGGAACAGCAGACCGTGAGGACGTATTCGTTCTCCGCCGGGCTGCCGCCGTACCGGATGTCCAGTATCTCGATGGGGCGGGCCTTCCGCTCCACGGTCACGCCCTCGCGGGCCAGCTTATAGAGGGGCTGGCCGTTGAGCTTGACCGCCGAATACATGGGCGGCGTCTGCATCTGCGGGCCGAGGAACCGGGGCAGCACCGCCAGCAGCTCGGCCTCCCCCGCCGTCACCGGGGCCGTTTCCAGCACGGTGCCGGTGATGTCGCCGGTGTCGGTGCGCAGCCCCAGCTTCAGCCGGGCGCAGTAGGTCTTGGTGTGGTCGAGCTGAAGGTCCACAGCCTTGCTGGCCCCGCCGCAGAACACCGGCAGAACGCCGGTGGCCATGGGGTCGAGGGTGCCGCTGTGGCCCAGCTTGCGGGTACCGAGGATGCCGCGCAGCTTGGCGATGACGTCGAAGCTGGTCCAGTCCATCGGCTTATCTACGATCAGGATGCCCTGCATCAGCCTTCCTCCTGCATCTCGGGGCGGTCAAGCTCCGCCTGCACTTCGGCCAGAATGGCGTTCTTGGCGTTGTCGAGGTTGCCCAGCAGTTCACAGCCCGCCGCGCGGGTGTGGCCGCCGCCGCCCAGACGCCGCGCGATGGCACAGGCGTCCACGCCCTTGGCGGTGCGCACGCTGATGCGGTAGCTGCCGCCGGGCTGCTGGCGGAGCAGCAGCCCCACTTTGACGCCCTCGATGCTGATGGGCAGGCTGGTCAGCTCCTCCAGATCCGCAGGGTCCACGCCACTCTGCTCGATCTCGTCGCGGGTGAGGTACATCAGGGCGCAGCGGTCGTCCAGATGATATTCCAGATGGTTGCGGGCGATGCGCTCGGCCTCCATCCGTTCCCGGGGCTTGGTGTCAAAGAGCAGAGTGTTCAGCTCTTCCAGCTGCGCGCCCGCCAGAATGAGCTTCGCCGCCACAAGGTGGGTGTTGGCCGTGGTGGACGAGAAGCGGAAGCAGCCGGTGTCGGTGGCAAGGCCGGTGTAAAGGCAGTTGGCGATGAGGGGGGTGATCTCCACGCCCATCTCGCTGATGACCTCATACAGAAGCTCTGCCGCCGCGGCCGCGCTGCCGTCCAGCAGGGTGAAGTCCGCATAGCCGCTGTTGCCCGCGTGGTGGTCGATGCAGAGATCGATGTGGCGGGTATACTGGGGCACGCCGTTGTTTTCGCCGAAGAGCTGCACGCTGGCAACGTCCACGGCCACGACGGTCTTCGGCTCGAAGCCGCCCCGGAACATCACCGGCGCGGTAAAGCTGTAGCGGGAGGGCACTGCATCGGAGCAGAGGACAGCCGCCGTCTTGCCCAGCGCCTTGAGCGCGTGGCAGAGGGCGCTGCCGCAGCCGATGGTGTCGCCGTCCGGGTTTTTATGACACAGGATCAAAATGTTGTCCGCAGCACAGAGGCGCTGGGCCATCTGCTGCACATTGAGCTGTTCTGTCATTCGATGGATCATCCTTTCCGCAGCGCTGGATTTATTCCTCGGTCTCGGCGGGCTGAGTCTCCTCGGCATCGCCATTCACATTCAGCGTGCGGAGCAGCTCGTTGATGTGGGCTGCATAGGCGGCACCGTCGTCCTCCACAAAGATGAAGCGGGGTGCCTTGCGGATGTGCATCTTCTTACTCACTTCGGTGCGCACATGGCCTGCGGCGCGGTTCAGGGCCTCGATGGCAGGCTTGGGGCCGTCCTCGCGGCCCATCACGCTCACATAGACCTTTGCCACGTCCAGATCCGGCGTCACATCCAGCCGGGTGACGGTCAGCAGACCGCCCTCCAGCCGCGGGTCCTTCAGCCGTCCGATGATGGCGATCAGCTCACGCTTCATGTCCTGCGCCAGACGGCCCATATTTTTCTGAGACATAGTTTCTCCTCTAAAAAGTCTGTTATCACCGCCCGATGGGCGGTGATAACAGTACCTTCAACTCTTAGTCGCGGTATTCTTCCATCTTGAAGGCCTCGTAGACGTCGCCTTCCTTGACGTCGGCAAACTTTGCCAGAGTGACGCCGCACTCGTAACCCTCGGCCACTTCCTTGGCGTCGTCCTTGAAGCGCTTCAGCGATGCGATCTCGTCCTCGGTGATGACGATGCCGTCACGGACGACGCGCACCTTGCTGTCGCGGGTGATCTTGCCGCTGGTGACGCGGCAGCCTGCGACGGTGCCGACGTTGCTGATCTTGTAGACCTGACGGACCTGCAGCTCGCCCAGAGACACCTCGCGGAACTTGGGAGCCAGCATACCCTTCATAGCGTCGGTGACGTCGTTGATGGCGTCGTAGATGACGCGGTACATCCGCATCTCGACCTTGGTGGCCGCAGCCTCTTCCTTCGCCACATTGTCGGGGCGGACGTTGAAGCCGATGATGATAGCGTTGGAGGCGTCGGCCAGATCGACGTCGGACTTGCTGATGGCACCGACACCGGCGTGGATGACGCGGACGCGGACCTCCTCGTTGGAGATCTTCTCAAGGCTCTGCTTGACGGCCTCGGCGGAGCCCTGCACATCCGCCTTGACGACGATGGCCAGCTCCTTCATGTCGTTCTGTGCCATCTGGCTGAACAGGTTATCCAGCGTGACCTTCTGGAAGGAGGAGAACTGCTTCTCCTTGGCGGCGGCAACACGCTGCTCGGCCAGCTCACGAGCCAGACGCTCGTCCTCGACGGCCTCGAACAGGTCGCCGGCCTCCGGCACAGCGGTCAGGCCGGTGATCTCCACGGGGGTGGAGGGGCCTGCATCGTTCAGCAGCACGCCCTTGTCGCTGCGCATGGTGCGCACGCGGCCCACAGCGGTACCGGCGATGATGACATCGCCGGAGTGGAGGGTGCCGTTCTGCACCAGAATGGTAGCGATGGGACCCTGACCCTTATCCAGACGAGCCTCGACGACAGCACCCTTGGCGCGGCGGTTGGGGTTGGCCTTCAGCTCCATGACCTCGGCCTCCAGCGCGATGCGCTCCAGCAGGTCGTTGATGCCCATGCCGGTCAGGGCAGAAACGGGAATGCAGGCCACGTCGCCGCCCCAGTCCTCGGTGATGATGCCGTACTTGGTCAGGCCCTCCATCACACGCTCGGGGTTGGCGGTGGGCTTATCCATCTTGTTCATGGCCACGATGAGCTTGACGTTGGCTGCCTTGGCGTGGTTGATGGACTCGACGGTCTGGGGCATGATGCCGTCATCGGCAGCAACGACCAGAACGGCGATGTCAGTCATGTTGGCGCCGCGGGCACGCATGGAGGTGAATGCCTCATGGCCCGGAGTATCGAGGAAGGTGATGAGGCTGTCGTTGACCTTGACCTGATAGGCGCCGATGGCCTGCGTGATGCCGCCGGCCTCGCCTGCGGTGACGTTGGTCTTGCGGATGGCGTCGAGGATACTGGTCTTGCCGTGGTCAACGTGGCCCATGACGCAGACGACCGGGGGACGGGTGACGAGGTCTTCCTGTGCGTCCTCCTCCTGCGTGAACAGGCGCTCTTCGATGGTGACATGGACTTCCTTCTCGACCTTGGCGTGGAACTCCTCGGCCAGAAGAGAAGCGGTATCGAAGTCGATGACGTCGTTGATGGCGTGCATCTCGCCCATCTGCATGAACTTGGCGATGACCTTGCCTGCCTGCTGCTTCAGGCGGGCGGCCAGCTCGCCGACGGTGATCTCATCGGGGATAAGGACTTTCAGCTGTGCGTTGCGGGCCTTTTCCAGCTGGATGCGCTGCAGACGCTCGAACTCGGTCTCGCGCTTGCCCTTCTGGAACTGCTGGCGCTGGCGCTGGCCGCGCTGGGTGAACTTCTGCTTGTTGCCCTGCGGGGTGGGCTTGCGGCGGTTTTCGGTGTTCTTGGTGGAGGCCAGATCGTCGTAGCGGGCATCGAAGCGGTCCACGTTCATATCGACAGTGCGGGTATCCACCGTCACCTGATTGTCCTCGCGGCGGACGGAGACGGACTGTGCGGGGGCAGCTGCGGCCTTTGCGCCGGTCTCACGGGCCAGATCCCGCAGAGAGACGGTCTTCTCCTCCCGCTTCTTGTGCTGCTCGGGCTTCTTGCCGTTGTCGTGCTTGGCGGCGGGCTTTGCCTCCGCCTTTGCAGGCTCGGGCTTTTTCTCGCTCTTGGCCTCCGGCTTCTTCTCCGCCTTCGGCTCTGCCTTCTTCTCGGCAGGCTTCGCCTCGGCCTTGGGGGCCTTGGCGCTGTTCAGGAACTCGTCGAGGTTCTTGACGCTGTTGTCCTTGCTGAACTTCTCCAGCAGGTAGTTCAGCTCGTTCTCCTCCAGAGTGGAGCTGTTCTTCTTGCCGGTGCTGCCCATGGCGTTCAGTTCATCGAGGACCTTCTTGGCAGAGATGCTCAGGTCCTTTGCAAAATCGCTCACTTTATATTTTACGGTCATTCGCTCATATCCTCCTCATTTTGAATCGCTCCGCACGCCGTCAGCCGGTCAAAGCAGAGCTTGGCGAGGTTGCGGTCGGTGACAGCATACACGGCCACCGGTTTGCGGCTGATGTCAGCCAGCTTATCCTGTGTCAGCGGCATGGGGATGACGTCCACCATATCGCCCACAGCGTAGTTGAGCCGCTGCACGGTCTTGGCGCTGGCGTCCGACGCGGTCATGACCAGCCACGCCTTGCCCTTGACGACGGCCTCCTCCACTGCATCGAAGCCCATGGTCAGTGCACCCGCCTTGCGGCAGAGGCTCACGGCCTGAAACAGGGCCTCTTTCGGCTCGAGGGCCGGTTTTTCGGGGGCGTTATGCTTCTTTGCCATCGCGGTCAGCCTCCTTTTCCACTTCCACACCGGCCAGCTGCTGGGCCAGTGCATCGTATACCTCGGCGGGGACCGGCTGCTCAAAGCAGCGTTCCAGCGCCTTCTTCTTCTTTGCCTTTGCAAGGCAGGCGGCATCCGGGCAGAGGTAAGCACCGCGGCCGGGCTTCTTGCCCACGGGGTCGATGCTGATCTCTCCGCTGGGTGCGCGCACCACACGCACCAGCTCCTTCTTGGGGCGGCTGGTCATGCAGCCGATGCACTGGCGGGCAGGGATCTTTTTTTGTGCCATCCGGTTTTCCCTCCTTCGGCAGGTGTTCTGCGCTTATTCTGCGGCGGTGTCTTCGGTCTTCTCCGCCTCGGCAGCCTTCGGCTCTTCCTCGCCGTAGTAGCCGCTCTCGGGGCGGATGTCGATGTTGTAGCCGGTCAGGCGGGCGCACAGACGGGCGTTCTGGCCCTTGTTGCCGATGGCAAGGCTCAACTGCTGGTCAGGCACGGTCACGCGGCAGGAGCGGGTCTCGCCGGGCAGAAGCTCGACCTTGACCACCTTGGCGGGGCTGAGGGCAGCGGAGATGAACTCGGAGACATCCTCGCTCCACTTCACGATGTCGATCTTCTCACCGCCCAGCTTCTCGACCACAGCGGCCACACGGTCGCCGTGGGGGCCGATGCAGGCGGAGACGGGATTGACGTTGGGGTCCTTGGACCAGACAGCCATCTTGGTGCGGGCACCGGCCTCGCGGCTGATGGCCTTGACCTCGACGGTGCCGTCATAGATCTCGGGCACCTCCAGCTCGAACAGACGCTTGACGAGGCCGGGGTGGGTTCGGCTGATCATGACGCGGGGACCGCGCTCGCTGGCCACCACATCCACGATGTAGACCTGCAGCATCTGTCCCTCGGTGTACACCTCGCCGGGCACCTGCTCGTTGCGGGGCAGGATGGCCTCGCCGCCCTTGCCCAGATCGAGGGCAACGATGCCCTTCTCGGGGTCAACGCGGGTGACGGTGGCCTGCACGATGTCGTGGGCGCGGGACTGGATCTCGCTCAGCTGCTGGCTGCGCTCGGCCTCGCGGATGCCCTGACGGATGACGTGCTTTGCGGTCTGGGCGGCGATGCGGCCGAAGTCCTTGGTCTTGAGGGGGGTCACGACCCGGTCGCCCACCTGATAGCTCTTGCGGATGTGCTGTGCCTCGGTGATGCCGATCTCGCTGTGCTCGTCGTACCAGTCCTCGTCGGCCACGACGTCCTGAATGAGGGCGACGTTGAACTTGCCGGTCTCGGGGTCGATCTCGACCATGACGTGGTCGTCCTCGACCTCATAGTTCTTCTTCACGGCAATGATGATAGCAGCCTTGATCTTGTCGATCAGGTACTCTGCCGTAATGCCGCGCTCGTGCTCCAGCATGGAGAGAGCTTCAAAAAATTCGTTGTTCGCTGCTGCCATTTTTCGGGTTCCTCCTAGTTTATATTGTATCTTCTCTCGGTTCCTCTTTGGCTCTCCCCCGGGAGAGCTGTTTTCAGTCAAACAGGTGTTCATCATCACAGAGATGGACGCTGGATGCAGCGCTCACCTCAAAGCTCACCGGGCCGTTCTCGGTCTCGACCGTGACGGTGCTGCCCTCACGGCCTTTGAGGATGCCGGCAAACTCGCGCACGCCGTCGGCGTTAGGGCGGATGAGCTTGACGCCGATCTTTTCGCCCTTGAGCGCCTCATAGTGCTCCGGGCGGGTCAGCTTACGGCCAAGGCCGGGGCTGCCCACCTCGAGATAATAGCTCTGGTCGATGGGGTCTGCCTCATCAAGGATGGGGTCCAGCGCGTGGGACACTTCCGCACAGGTGTCGGTGTCCATGGTGCCGTCCTTGTCGATGAGCACGCGAAGATACCAGTCCGGCCCTTCCTTCTCAAAGACCACATCCCACAGGCGCAGGCCCATGCCCTCCACGGTGGGGCGGACAAGCGCTTCGACTCTCTGGGCGGTATTGCCGCCAGACTGCTTCGCCATAAAAAACCTCCAAACAAACAAGAAAAGCGGACCTTGCGGCCCACTTTCCAATAAAACTATAGCGTACTACTAGAATATAGCATACTCTTGCGAATTATGCAAGCTTTTTCGTGAAAAATCCTCTTCTCACAGCACCCAGACGCCGTCGCGGAAGAGTTCCACGGTGCGGCCGTCGCGGCATTTGCCGGTGATATGGCTGTCCTCCGCGCCGACCATGACATCCTCGTGGATGGTGGACTGGTTCATGCCCCGGGCCAGCAGCTCGTTCTTCGACAGGCGGGTGCCGTTCTCGGTGGTGCCGGGGTAGCTGGCACCGAAGGCGATGTGGCAGGCGGCGTTCTCGTCGAAAAGGGTGCTGTAGAACAGCGCGCCGCTGCGGTTGATGGGGCTGGAGGCGGGCACCAGCGCCACCTCGCCGATGCTGCGTGCACCCTCGTCGGTGTCCAGCAGCTGGCCCAGCAGCTCTGCGCCCTCCTCAGCCCCGTGCTCCACGACCCGGCCATCCTTGAAGGTAACATGGAAGCCCTTGATGAGCTGGCCATTGAAGACATAGGGCTTGGTGCCGTAGACGATGCCGTCCACCTTGTCCTTGTGGGGCGCGGTGAAGACTTCCTCGGTGGGGATGTTGGGCAGGAAGACCACGCCCTTCTCGCTGACGCTGGCGGCGCTCTCCCATGTGGCCTTATCGGCGATGCCCACGGTCAGGTCGGTGCCGTTGGCGCTCTCAAAGTGGACGCTCTCGAGGTCGAGGGCGTTCATCTTGTTTTTCAGGTCGGTCAGGCGGTCGAGATGGGCCTTCCACTCGTTGACCGGGTCGCCGTTCGTCACCCGGCAGACGTCGAAGATGAGCTTCCAGAGCTTCTCGACGGCGGCAGCCTCGTCCAGCTCCGGGAACATCTTCTTGGCCCACGGGGCACTGGGCATGGCGGCGATGGACCACTGGACGCGGTCGTTCATGGTGTACTCCCGCCACGGGGCCATGAACTTGCGCTGACCGGCGTTCACCCGGCTGATCTTCGCACCGTCCAGACCGGCGTAGACCTCGGGGTCGTCGGCGTGGATGTGGAGGACGCAGACGCTGCCCTCGCTCTCGGCGTAGTCGAGATAGCGGCGCAGCTGCCACGACTTGAAATCGCTCAGAGCCTCCTCGCTGCCCAGCTCCATCCGGCTGCGGGAGACGTCGTTGTCGCTCCAGTTCACCAGCACGTCACGGGCACCGGCCTCGTAGGCGCTGCGCACACACAGACGGGCCAGCGGAGCGGCCTCGAGGCAGCAGTTGATGATGAGGGTCTGGCCCGGCTGGGGGTTCACGCCCACCCGGACGATGAAGTCGGCATATTTTTTCAGAAGAATGTCAAAGTTTTCCACAAAGATTCCTTTCTGCCGTGCAGAACACGGCGGTGCATTTTCTGATTAACAGTATAACCCATTTACAGGGGAGTTGTCCATATTTGAAATTTCAGGAGATCCATTGCCTTTTTCACGTTATCGTGTTATACTATAGATACAAAAAGAGAGTGTTGCCCGGCAAACGGTCTTCGCTCTTTGGCTAGTCACAAAAATGACCGCTCAGTTTGCGAGACTGGGGGCGGTCATTTTTTGTTGCCGAAGATTTTCCAAGCGATGTCGAACATTCCAAAGCCGACCGTTGCAATCAGCGTCAGCAGAGCTAAAGTCTCCAAAAGCGTCATGGTCCATCCCCCCTTTCGCAGTGAAGCGTCAGGGGTGCAGCAATGCAGGCTCCCTGACACCGTGCCAAAGAGCTGCAAGACCGCCTGCCGTATGTGGGCAGCACTCTCATATTTTAAGTATAACAGACATTCCGTAGTTTTTCAACAAAAAATGACCGCCGTGCCTACCAAACTCGTGCGGTCATTCTTTGTGATTGACTTGCCGGAAAGGTACTGACCGTTTGCCAGACAGCACTTTCTTTCGTTGTATAAAACCACAGCCCCGCCGAAAATGCAACGGCGGGGCTGTTTTTCACTCACAAAAGTAAGTTTTTTATCAGAACTCGATCTTGCTCTCGATGTAGCTCTTCAGCTCGGAGATGGGCATACGCACCTGCTCCATGGTGTCGCGGTCGCGGACGGTGACGCAGTTGTCGGCTGCGATGCCCTTGGCCTCGTCGCCCACGGTGTCGAAGTCCACGGTGATGCAGTACGGGGTGCCGATCTCATCCTCGCGGCGGTAGCGCTTGCCGATGGAGCCGGTGTCGTCGTAGTCCACCATGAAGTACTTGCTCAGCTCGTTGCGGATCTCCATGGCCTTGTCGCCCAGCTTCTTGCTCAGGGGCAGGACGGCGCACTTGTAGGGAGCCAGAGCCGGATGCAGGTGCAGGACGGTGCGGATGTCCTCCTTGCCCTTGCTGTCGGTCAGGTGCTCCTCGTCGTAGGCCTCGCACAGGAAGGCCAGAGCCACACGGTCACAGCCCAGAGACGGCTCGATGACGTAGGGGATGTAGTGCTCATTGGTCTCGCTGTCGAAATACTCGAGGCTCTTGCCGGAGGCCTCCTGATGGCGGGTCAGGTCGTAGTTGGTGCGGTCTGCGATGCCCCACAGCTCGCCCCAGTCGGTGAACGGGAAGGCGTACTCGATGTCAGTGGTAGCGCGGCTGTAGAAGGCCAGCTCGGCAGGCTCGTGGTCACGCAGGCGCAGATGCTCCTTCTTGATGCCAAGGCTCAGCAGCCAGTTCTCGCAGTAGTCCTTCCAGTAGCTGAACCACTTGAGGTCGGTGCCGGGCTTGCAGAAGAACTCGCACTCCATCTGCTCGAACTCGCGGGTGCGGAAGGTGAAGTTGCCCGGGGTGATCTCGTTGCGGAAAGCCTTGCCCACCTGACACACGCCGAAGGGCAGCTTGCGGCGGGTGGTGCGCTGGATGTTGGCAAAGTTGACGAAGATGCCCTGTGCGGTCTCGGGGCGGAGATAGCAGGTCGAAGAGCTGTCCTCGGTGACGCCGATGGCGGTCTTGAACATCAGGTTGAACTTACGGATGGGGGTGAAGTCGTGCTTACCGCAGACGGGGCAGACGATGTCCTCGTGCTCGGCGATGAAAGCGTCCATCTCGTCGAAGCTCATGGCATCGACGTTGACCTCGGGGTGCTCCTCGCCGATGAGCTTATCGGCGCGGTGGCGGGCCTTGCAGGCGCGGCAGTCCAGCAGGGGGTCAGAGAAGCTGGAAACGTGGCCGGTCGTCACCCAGGTCTGGGGGTTCATGATGATGGCGGCATCGAGGCCGACGTTGTAGGGGCTTTCCTGCACGAACTTCTTCAGCCATGCCTTCTTGACGTTGTTCTTGAACTCGACGCCCAGAGGGCCGTAGTCCCAGCTATTGGCCAGACCGCCGTAGATCTCAGAGCCGGGGAACACATAACCACGGTTCTTGCAGAGATTGACGATCATATCAAGGGTCTTTTCGCTCTGTTCCATTGTAAGTACATCCTTTCCGTCCGCGGCTGGTTTGCCGTGTCGTGTTGTAGTATTCTCCCGGCCGCTTTCCCCGCAGCCGGGCGTGCCTTTCCTGTCGAAAGCACATTATCTTTACTTTATCATGTTTTGGGGGGATTGTAAAGGCCAAACCGCGTTGTTCTTCCGCGTTCCTTCCCTGAAAACACCAAGGCCCGGGGTGTCTCCACTCCGGGCCTTGGTGCCATTTTTTATCGAAGAAATAGGGAATTGCTTAGTTGGAAGAATCAGGAAGCAGACTTGACCTGAGCCTTGCAGGTGACAACGACCATGACGTAATCCTTTGCATCCTTGCCGCTGCCGATGGTGAACTCCTTCATGCTCAGCTTAAACTCGTTGCCAGCCTCGATGGCAGTGCCGCTCTTGCCATCGACCTTGACGTCACTGTAGTTGACAGCGGCACCGGTGTTGATCGTTGTGGCAATGGGCATCACGAGCATCATCTTCTTGGCGATCTTCTGAGCCTTATCACCCTTCTTCAGATCCTTGGTCTCAAAGCAGTCGTACCAGACGTACTTATCGTTGTTATCCTTGCTCAGTGCAGTCTTGACGTCAGCCTTCAGAGTAGCCTCAGCCTTGAGCTTGCCGTCAGTGGTCTTAGCAGCATCGACTGCCTTTTTTGCCAGATCGTCATCGACAGCCTTGACGGTAGCCTTGGGGTTAGCGGCCTTCAGCATACCCTCCAGCTCGTCAGCGACCTGACGAGAAGAGATGCTTGCGCAGCCGGTCAGCATGGACATTGCCATGACGCCGGTCAGGACGAGGGCCAGAAGTTTCTTTGCCATTTTCATGATTTTTTGCCTCCATAAGTAAAAATAAATTATACAGGCAGGCCATCCATTTCCGGCTGTCGGCCTGTGGCCTCATTATACCCCCCCCCGAATAGATTTGTCAATATCTTTTTCGCATTTTTATCACATTTACAAATTATCTCTATCCAAACCGTGCATTTTCCACAAATTCACAGAAAGGGACAGCGAAATACAACCACTCCGCCTGCGGCTCTCCCTTTGGGAGAGCTGGCGTGAAGCGCCTGAGAGGGCAAGGGCGCTGACGGGGAAGCGCAGACACGGCGATGGCATCGCTCTGACAAAGGGACAGCTTATCGCTGTGCGGCGGCTCTCGGGAGAGGAGCTTGCCCTCTCCGTCATTGCTTCGCAATGCCACAGCCCGGGTTGCGGCTCCCAGCGTCTGCTTCGCTGTCACTTGCATCCTGCTGGCCGCTGCCCCAACAGCTCCTCCCTGTTTCCGCTGCTGGCGGCGGTCGTCGCCGTTGCTCCCAAAGGGAGAGGCTTTCGCACGCCGCTGAGTTTTCCACATCCTCTCCGCCTTCCCCGATTTTTCCACGCAAAAAAGACCGCTGCATTTCTGCAACGGCCTTTTCTCTGAGAATCAGGCGGGGTGACGATTCCCGCATCTCCTAACAATGGGCGACGGCTGCCTGTTCCGTCCTCCGATTCTTTCAGCTTATTTGTGATACTTCATCCCCGCGTTGATGGTGCAGGCGCGGTAGATCTGTTCCGTGAGGACGAGGCGGGCCAGCTGATGGGGCATCGTGATGCGGCCCATGCTGAACTTGAGCGCCGCCGCACGCTTGACCTCCTCTGAGAGGCCGTGGGACGAGCCGATGACGAAAGCCACATCCCCCGCCCCGCTGTTTGCACGGTCGGCGAGGAACTGCGCCAGCTCATCGGAGGAGATCTGCTTTCCCTCGATGCACATGGCCACGATGGCCGCGCCCTTGCGGGCGCTGGCGAGGATGGCTTTGCCCTCCTTGTCCAGCGCTTTTTTCACCACAGCGTCGGAGGCATTTTTCTCTTCGATCTTCTCCTCCGGCAGCTCGACGATGCGGAAAGACGCGAACGCCGCCAGACGCTTCTGGTATTCGGCCACGCCCTCGGCGAAATACTTCGCGTTGAGCTTGCCGACGCAAATCAAGTCGATGTTCTGCATTGTTATTGTTCCTCTTTTATTGTGTGGTATCTCGCGCTGGCAGCGCGGGGTCAAATTTCTGTTGTCGCAGGGCTTGGTTTTCTTTGAGTGAGCTTGCGCGCCTGTGCGCGGGGCAGAGCGCTTTTTCGTTAAGGCTAATGTTCTCTTTTGCGTGCCAAAAGAGAACCAGAAAAGCACCAGCGATTTCGACGCGCTGGATCCACGA
>NZ_JAJEQL010000059.1:0-4980 GCF_020687345.1 Faecalibacterium butyricigenerans | reverse complement strand
GCGGCCGACGAGGCTCGAACTCGCTACCTCCACCTTGGCAAGGTGGCGCTCTACCAGATGAGCTACGGCCGCATATTGGAAACCCTGCTGGGTTTCCTGACTGGTGCCTCCGATCGGAATCGAACCAATGACACGGGGATTTTCAGTCCCCTGCTCTACCGACTGAGCTACAGAGGCGCACCGGACGATGATTATTATACCTGAAATTTCGATTTTGTAAAGGGGTAAATGCAAATTTTTTTGAGAATTTTTGAAATTTCTTTATTTTTGCCGTGCCATCGACCAAAATAAGACAGACTTTTTCGGCGGTTTTGAGAGGGCAGGAGGAAAGGAGCAGAATGAGAAAGAAGAATTGACATTGGCAACAACCTATGGTTTAATGAAAAGGAATGACAAAAATCGCTTTTTTCCCGACAAGGGGAGATATATACCTATATATAGCAAAAGCGTTTGAGACGGCCCCGCAGCAGACCATTCCGGGGCCGGGAGGAGCAGCATGGCAAAAAAACAGGAATATGGCAACGAAAGCATTACCTCGCTGAAGGGCGCGGACCGTGTGCGCAAGCGCCCGGCCGTCATCTTTGGTTCGGACGGCGTGGAGGGCTGCGCCCACTCCATCTTCGAGATCGTCTCGAACTCCATCGACGAGGCCCGTGACGGCCACGGCGACACCATCAACGTCACCCGCTGCAAGGATGGCAGCGTCATCGTCGAGGACTTTGGCCGCGGTATGCCCGTGGACTGGAACAAGGGCGAAGAGCGCTACAACTGGGAGCTGCTTTTCTGCGAGATGTACGCAGGCGGCAAGTACGGCGAGGGGGAGGACAACTACGAATTCAGCCTCGGCCTGAACGGTCTGGGCCTCTGCGCCACCCAGTACGCCTCGGCGTGGATGACCGCCGACATCTACCGCGACGGCTTCCACTATCATCTCGACTTCCAGAAGGGCGAGAATGTGGGCGGCCTGCACAAAGAGCCGTTCAAGGGACGCCGCACCGGCAGCATCATCCACTGGAAGCCGGACGACGAGGTCTTTACCGACATCGATGTGCCCGGCAGCTACTACAAGGATGTTCTCCGCCGTCAGGCCGTCGTCAACGCGGGCCTGACCCTCAACTTCACCGATGAGAAGGAGAAAGACCCGGCCACCGGCAAACCGTGGAAGGAGAGCTGGTGCTACGAGCACGGCATCGCCGACTACGTCGCTGAGACGGCGGGCGAAGACAGCCTGACCCCGGTGTTCAGCTGCGAGAGCGAGGCCACCGGCCGCGACCGCGACGACCAGCCCGAATATAAGGTGAAGATGAGCGCGGCGTTCTGCTTCTCCAACAAGGTGCAGATGTTGGAGTATTACCACAACTCGTCCTGGCTCGAGCACGGCGGCAGCCCGGAGCACGCCGTCCGCACGGCCTTTGTCTACCAGATCAACAAGTATCTCAAGGACAAGAACCTCTATAAAAAGGGCGAGAGCGCCATCAGCTTTCAGGATGTGCAGGACTGTCTGGTCTACGTCTCGTCCAGCTTCTCCACCCGCACCAGCTACGAGAACCAGACCAAGAAGGCCATCACCAACAAGTTCGTCTCGCAGGCCATGACCGACTTCCTCAAGCACTATCTGGAGGTCTACTTCCTCGAAAAGCCCGACGAGGCCCAGAAGATCTGCCAGCAGGTGCTGGTCAACAAGCAGAGCCGTGAGCACGCCGAAAAGACGCGCCAGAGCATCAAAAAGACCCTCACGACCCAGATCGACCTCGCCAACCGGGTGCAGAAGTTCGTGGACTGCCGCACCAAGGACGCCTCCCGCCGGGAGCTGTATATCGTGGAGGGCGACTCGGCTATGGGCGCGGTCAAGACCAGCCGCGACAGCGAATATCAGGCCATCATGCCCATCCGGGGCAAGATCCTGAACTGCCTCAAGGCCGATTATGCCCGTATCTTCAAGTCGGACGTCATCGTGGATCTCATCAAGGTCATGGGCTGCGGCGTCGAGCTGGGCGGCAAGCACAATAAGGAGCTGGCCACCTTCAACCTCGACAACCTCCGCTTCAACAAGATCGTCATCTGTACCGATGCCGATGTGGACGGCTACCAGATCCGCACGCTGGTGCTCACCATGCTCTACCGGCTGACCCCCACCCTCATCAACGAGGGCTATGTCTATATCGCAGAGTCGCCGCTGTACGAGATCACGACAAAAGACCGGACCTATTTTGCCTACACCGAGCCGGAGAAGGCCACCTTCCTCGAGGAGATCGGCGACAAGAAATACACCATCCAGCGTTCGAAAGGTCTGGGCGAGAACGACCCCGAGATGATGTGGCTGACCACCATGAATCCCGAGAGCCGCCGCCTCATCAAGGTGATGCCCACCGACGTGGAGCGCACCGCGCAGGTGTTCGACATCCTGCTGGGCGACAACCTCGCCGGACGCAAGGAGCATATCGCCCAGCACGGCGCGGAGTATCTGGATGATCTGGATGTGTCTTAAAGAGGATAGAAAATGGCAAAGAAATCAAGCAAAAAGACCCTGAAGCCTGTCCGCCCCCAGCTGGGCGAGGGCGTCGAAATACTGAACGCTGGCAGCGTGCTGGAAGACCCCATCACCCGCACGCTGGAAACGAACTATATGCCCTACGCTATGAGTGTCATCGTCAGCCGCGCCCTGCCGGAGATCGACGGCTTCAAGCCCGCCCACCGCAAGCTGCTGTATACGATGTATGAGATGGGCCTCATCAAGGGCGCCCGCACCAAGTCGGCCAATATCGTGGGCAGCACCATGCACCTCAACCCCCACGGCGACGCCGCCATCTACGACACGATGGTGCGCATGGGCCGGGGCAACGAGAGCCTGCTGGTGCCCTTCGTGGACAGCAAGGGCAACTTCGGCAAGGCCTACAGCCGGGATATGTCCTGCGCCGCAGCCCGCTACACCGAAGCCAAGCTGGAAAGCGTCTGCGAAGAGCTGTTCCGGGACATCGACAAGGAGACGGTGGACTTCGTGCCCAACTACGACGGCACCACCACCGAGCCGACCCTGCTGCCCGTGACTTTCCCCACCATTCTGGCCAACAATACGCTGGGCATCGCCGTCGGCATGGCCTGCAACATCTGCTCCTTCAATCTGGCGGAGCTGTGCAACACCACCATCGCCCTCATGAAGGATGCCGGCCACGACATCGCCACCACCATGCCCGCCCCGGATTTCGTGGGCGGCGGTCAGATCTTATACGACGAAGCCCAGATGCGGGACATCTTCGAGAATGGCCGGGGCAGCGTGAAGGTGCGCGCCCGATACGCCGCTGTGCCGGGCGAAAATATGATCGAGATCACCCAGATCCCGCCCACCACCACGGTGGAAGCCATCATGGACAAGATCGCCGAGCTGGTCAAGACGGGCAAGGTCAAGGAGATCAGCGATATGCGCGACGAGACCGACCTGAACGGCCTCAAGCTCACCCTCGACCTCAAGCGGGGCGTGGACGCGGACAAGCTGATGGCCAAGCTCTTCAAGGCCACCCCGCTGGAAGACAGCTTCAGCTGCAACTTCAACATCCTCGTCTCGGGCCAGCCCCGGGTCATGGGCGTGCGGGAGATCTTGCAGGAGTGGACGGCCTTCCGGATGGAGTGCGTCCGCCGCCGCACCTACTACGACCTCCACGGCAAGGAAAAGCGCCTCCACCTGCTCAAGGGTCTGGCGGCGATTTTGATGGACATCGACAAGGCCATCCACATCATCCGCACCACGGAGGAGGAGACGGAGGTCGTGCCCAACCTGATGATCGGCTTTGGCATCGACGAAGTACAGGCCGACTATGTGGCGGAGATCAAGCTGCGCCATCTCAACCGGGAATATATCCTCAAGCGCACCGGCGAGATCGAGCAGCTGGAAGCCGACATCGCCGACCTGAACGACATCCTCGCAAAGCCCGCCCGCATCCGCAGGATCATCATCAAGGAGCTGGGCGACGTGGCAAAGAAGTACGGCCAGCCCCGCCGCAGCGAGATCCTGTACGACCTGCCCGAGGAAGAGGGCGGCGCCGAAGAAGAGGCTGTGCCGGATTATCCCGTCACCGTCTTCTTCACCCGCGAGGGCTACCTGAAGAAGATCCCGCCCCAGAGCCTCCGCACAGCCGGTGCCCACAAGCTCAAGGAGGGCGACGAGATCATCCGGCAGGTGGAGACGCGGAACAATGTGGAAGCGCTTTTCTTCACCGACCGGCAGCAGGTGTACAAGGTGCGTCTGGCAGAGCTGGAAGACGGCAAGGTGGCCCAGATGGGCATTTATCTGCCGGGCCGGCTGGGCATGGATGAGGGCGAAGCCATCCTCTCGATGGTCATTACCTCCGACTACAGCGGGCAGATGCTCTTCTTCTTCGCCAGCGGCAAGTGCGCGAAGATCCCGCTCAGCTCCTACGCCACCAAACAGAACCGCCGCAAGCTGCTGAAAGCCTACTGCGACAAGGAGCCGCTGGCGGCGATGCTCTTCCTCCCGGAGGAGACGGAGCTTGCCATCCGCACCAGTGCGGGCCGGATGCTGCTGGTCAGCACGGCGCAGATCGCCGCCAAGGCCACCCGCGACAGTCAGGGCGTGGCGGTCGTGACCCTGAAAAAGAACCAGACCATCGCCTCCGTCGTCCCGGCGGATACGCTGGAGCTGGCCAACCCCCACCGCTACCGTGTCCGCAGCCTGCCTGCGACCGGTGCGCTCATCCGGGCGGAGGATGAAGGGGAGCAGATGACGCTGCTGTGATTTTATAATTTATAAGATGAACGGGTGCGCGCGCTTGTGGCGCGGGGCAGAGCGCTCTTACGCTAGGTTAATGTTCTCTTTTGCGTGCCAAAAGAGAACCCGAAATCCTTCTCGCGCTGGTAGCGCGGGGGATGTTTTCTCTTTTGGTCAAGTGGCTTGCGCTCCGCGCGGGCCAGAGGCAGGGAGGGGTGTTTCGACTCCCCCCTCCCTACCTCTGGACTCCACTCTCC
>NZ_JAJEQL010000058.1:0-5190 GCF_020687345.1 Faecalibacterium butyricigenerans | reverse complement strand
ATAAGATATCCCATTGTTTTAAACAAGTAAGACCCCTTGAAGACTACAAGGTTGATAGGCACGATGTGTAAGTGGAGTGATCCATTCAGCAAGCGTGTACTAATAGGTCGAGGGCTTGACCACAATTCGCTTGAGACTCTTAGAGTCAACGAAAAAATGTAAGCAGTGATTATTCAGTTTTGAAGGCACGTCCTTCTGAAACACTAGACAAAGTAAATCAGAAATGATATACTTAGCTAGTCATATGGTCGGTGACGATGACGGTGAGGTTCCACCTGTTCCCATTCCGAACACAGTAGTTAAGCTCACTCGTGCCCAAGATAGTTAGCTGGAAACGGCTTGTGAAAATAGGTAGTCGCCGACTTGAATATGCCGCTCTGAGAGTTCTCAGGGCGGTTTTCTTTTTGCTCAGCAGCTGAAAGAAAATTTGTAAAAGCATCCCGCACGTTTTACCGAGAGCGTGCGGGACTTTTTTCGTCCAAAGCTCTTGCATCTGGTCGGCGGGTGCGGTATGCTTAACCAATAGAACGCTTGGGAGAGGGAGGGCAGAGGCATGGACAGAGAAGAGATCCGCTATCTGCTGGGCAGCACGATCTATGCGCGGGCCAAGGCATACGAAAACCGGGTGCAGGGGATGGAATGTGAGACGGCGGAGAACGGCGTGCGTCATCTGAGCGCCGACGTGCGGGGCAGCGGCCGGAATGTCTACCGTACACAGGCATGGCTGCGTCAGAACGGAAGCTTTGTCAGCGCGAGCTGCACCTGCCCTTTCAATGAAAACGGCGAAGGCCCCTGCTGCAAGCACATCGGTGCGCTGCTGCTGAAGGATACAGCCGAACCGGAAGAAAAAGCTGCGCCGAAGCCAGAAAAACGCAGGGCGCTGGATATTCCGGGCGTGCAGCGGGGGACGGAATTTGCCAAGGAGGCCGCAGCCCGGAAGGACAGCTATGCCTCAGGACTTGAGATGCTGTTCGGCAGGAAATGGCGTGGCGACGAGCCGGTGTCAGATCTGCAGGCGCAGGAGCTTCTCCGGGCCTATCAGGAAGACGCGCTGGCCGAGGTGGAGAGCCTGACGGCCTCGGACAGCCAGCAGAGAGGATTCGCGGAGCTGGAACCCGAACTCATCCTCGATGACTGGGGCCAGCCGCCGCTGCTGCGCCTCCGCATTTCGGACGGCGGGCGGCAGTATGTCGTAAAAAGCATCCCGGAACTGCTGTCGGCAATCGAAAAGGAGCGGAGCGTCAGCTACGGCAAAACGCTGGCCTTCGTCCACCGATGGAGTGCCTTTACCCCCGAAGCGCAGAGGATCCTGACCCTGCTGCGCCGTCAGCAGGACACCGTGAAGAGCGTGGAGGCGGCCACAGGCCGTCCCACCCGCAGCATCGCAAACGGCCCGGCCGGCTGCGTACCGCTTTCGGGGGAGCTGCTGGACGCGCTGGCGGCCCTGTACGAGCCGCGAGGCGAGGTGGGCGGCTATGAGCTGCGCAAGGGCCTGCCCCCGCTGACCCTGAAGGTCGAGAAGAAGCGGGGCGGCGTGCACATCGTGGTGGAACCAAGCCTGCACACCCTGCAAGGCCTCGACTACAGCTATCTTTATAACGAGGACACCATCTGGAAGCTGGAACGGGCCGATGCGGCCCGGCTGCTGCCCGCGCTGAATGCGCTCTGCGGCAGCGGACTTTTCTTCACCAGCAAGGACGCGGTATCCTTCTGCAGCTTTGTGCTGCCGGAACTGGGCCGAAAGCTTACCATCGACGACCCTGACCGGCTGCTGCTGAATCAGATTCCCCTCGAGCCGGTGGTGCAGTTCTATCTGGATGCGCCCCACATGGGGGCCATCCGCGCCCACCCGGAGTTTTTGTACGGGGAGGATAAGGTGACGCCCTTTGCGGCTCCGGCGGATCTACTGCGGGACGCCCGGGCAGAGCGGCGGGCGGGGCGGCTGCTTCAGACCTATCTGCCCCAGCAGACCGATACCAGCCCCGCAGAGTACGGCACGGACGACGAGGATACCCTTGTCACCTTCCTTGAAGAGGGCGTGCCGGCCCTGCTGGCAGAGGGCGAGGTCTACCTCAGCGATGCATTCCGCGACCTGCAGGCCGCGCCGCCGAAGATCTCGGTGAGCGTGTCGGTGCAGGGCAGCGTGCTGGATCTGGAGGTGGACACCGGCGAGTTCCCGGTGAGTGAGCTGAAGGCCCTGCTGAAGTCGCTCCACCAGAAAAAGCGCTACCACCGCCTGCGGGATGGCCGCCTGCTGCGGCTGGACGACTCGCTGGAAGTGCTGGACGAGCTGAACGAGACGCTGGAGCTTTCCGGCGCAAAGCTGGGCCAGAGCCACGCCCGGCTGCCCCTTTACCGTGCACCCAGCCTAGACTGGGCGCTCTCGGGACAGACCGGCGTGCGGTTCGACCGGGACGACGCTTTCCGGCGGATCAGCCGGAGCTTCCACGCGGTCAAGGACAGTGAATATGCCCCGCCTGCCTCGCTGCAAAAGACCCTGCGCAAGTACCAGCGGGACGGCTACCGCTGGCTGCGGACGCTGGACAGCTACGGGATGGGCGGCATCCTCGCCGATGATATGGGTCTGGGCAAGACGGTGCAGGTGCTGAGCTACCTGCTGGCGATGAAGCAGAGCGGCCAGACTGAGGGCAAAGGGCTGCTGCCCAGCCTCATCGTCTGCCCGGCCTCGCTGGTGCTGAACTGGGCCGAGGAGTGCCGGAAGTTCACGCCGGAGCTGACCTGCGTGGTGGTGGACGGCGACGCAGCCCACCGGGCTGCGCTGGCTGAGAGCTGGCCCGCCGCCGACCTCGTGGTGACGAGCTACGACCTGCTGCGCCGGGATGAGGCTCTTTACGAGGGGCAGGAGTTCTACGCCTGCATCCTCGATGAGGCGCAGGCCATCAAGAACCACACCACCCAGAAATATAAGGCCGTCTGCAAGGTGCGCAGCCGGGTACGGTTCGCCCTCACCGGCACGCCGGTGGAAAACCGGCTTGGCGAGCTTTGGAGCATCTTTTCCTTCCTGATGCCGGGCTATCTGCCGCCCTATAAAAGCTTTTGCAGCCGGTTCGAGAAGCCCATCGTGCAGGAGGAGGATCAGACTGCCGTCCGGCGGCTCAATCAGCTGACCGGCCCCTTCATCCTCCGCCGGATGAAAGCGGATGTGCTGAAGGAGCTGCCCCCCAAGACCGAGAACGTCTACCGCATCGAGCTGGAAGAAGAGCAGCGGAAGCTCTATCTGGCTGCGGTGGTGGACGCTAGGGAGAAGCTGCGCGCCGCAAAGCCGGAGGACAAGATGGCGGTGTTTGCTGTCCTCATGCGGCTGCGGGAGATCTGCTGCGACCCGCGCCTTATCGCGGACAACTGGGAGGGCGGCAGCGCCAAGCTGGATGCTTGCGTGGAGCTGATTTCCGGTGCCGTGGAGGGCGGCCACCGCATCCTGCTGTTCAGCCAGTTCACCTCCATGCTGGAGCTGCTGGCAAAGCGTCTGGATGCCGAGGGCATCAGCCACTTTACCCTCCAAGGCTCGACGCCGAAGCCGGTCCGGGCGGAGCTTGTCCGGAGGTTCAACGGCGGCGAGGTGAGCGTCTTTCTCATCTCGCTGCGGGCGGGCGGCACGGGCCTCAACCTGACGGCGGCGGACATCGTCATCCACTACGACCCGTGGTGGAATGTGGCCGCGCAGAATCAGGCCACCGACCGCGCCTACCGCATCGGACAGCAGAACCCGGTGCAGGTGTATAAGCTCATTGCACAGGACACCATTGAAGAAAAGATCGTGGAATTGCAGCAGGCCAAGCAGTCGCTGGCCGACACCGTGACCGGCACCGCCGATGGTGCCATCCTCTCGATGCGGCCGGACGAGCTGCTGCAGCTGCTGGAAGGGAGCGAAGGATGAAATACGCATTGTTTTCGGTGCCGGTGGGCACCATTTACGACCTGCCCCAGACCATCAAAGAGGGCGAGGCAGGGCTTGTCTCCACCATCGGAGACGAGGGTCTGTACGGGCAGGCCTGTCAGGTGCGGACTGTGCCCGGCGGCGTGACCGCCGCCGGCGTCCTGCTGCCGCCGGATGTGGCCGAGGTGGTCAGCTTTTACGGTTATCACGGCTATGTGGAGCAGCGGGAGCTGCAGTTCGTCCGAGAGGAGGAGCTGTGGGAGTATCTGGGGGCAGACCTCGTTCTCGTGGGCCGGGCCACGGACGTCCTCAGCCTGCCGAAGGTGCAGGGGGTGCGGATGCTGGAGCTGGAGCGGGGCGGCGTCCTCCGCCGCCAGCACGAGACCGCTGAAGAGGCCGAGGCCCACAAGGGCTGGGCAAAGGTCCTGCTGACCGATGGCCGGGCGGGCTACGTCCGGGATGTGGCGCTGGAGCCGGTGCGGTACGAGATGACGGCGGTGTTCTCCCAGAGAGAGGGGTTGGCCTTCAATGACGCGCTGGCTGAGGCGCTGACCACGACGGCCGAGCGGCTGGTGCCCGACGCCGTGGCCCGCTGGTACGGCGGCAGCGAGGATGCCTTCCGGGCTGCGGTCTGTGCACAGGCGAAGAAATATAGGGGCACCGAGTACCGCTGGGGCGGAAAGTCGGGCCGGGGCATTGATTGCTCGGGACTCGTCAGCAGTGCCTATATGCAGTGCGGCGTCCTCATCTACCGGGACGCCAAGATCGTCGAGGGTTGGCCGATGCATGAGGTGGCGTTCGAGGACAAGAAGCCCGGTGACGCCCTCTTCTTCCCGGGCCATGTGGCCCTCTATCTTGGGGAAGGGAGATACATCCACTCCACCGGAGCCGCAGTCAGCGGCGGGGTGGTCATCAACAGCCTTGAACCGGAGGATCCGCTGTATCGAGACGATCTGGTCAAGAGCTTATATGCGGTGGGGAGCGTTTTCTGAAAACGGCGTTTTGCGCGCTGGTGGCGCGGGGTTAGAGCGCGGTTACGCGGGGCTAAGTTTTTATTTTCTTATGAACGGCTTCACGCGCCTGTGCGCGGGATAGAGCGCTCTTTCGGTAAGGCTAAGTTCTCTTTTGCGTGCCAAAAGAGAACCAGAAAAGCACCCGCTACTTTCGAGGCGCGGGAGGCACGAGAAAGGGGCTACTCGCCCCTTTCAGACCCCGAAGGAGTTGTCGAAGCACAAAAATGCTAGCCGCTTCGCTAAACGCATTTTTTGTACTTCTCCGGTTTACGGCTCCGC
>NZ_JAJEQL010000057.1:0-5318 GCF_020687345.1 Faecalibacterium butyricigenerans | reverse complement strand
GATTCGTGCCTCCCGCGCCTCGAAAGTAGCGGGTGCTTTTCTGGTTCTCTTTTGGCACGCAAAAGAGAACTTAGCCCTACCGCAACAGCGATTTACCCCGCGCACAGGCGCGCAAGCCCACTGAATCAAAAAGACAGCCCCTTACCGTTTCGCCACCGCCATCAGCGCCCGATTCTCAAGCAGGATGCGCAGCAGCACCGTATTCACTGCGGTGCGCACCAGCGCATTCGGGATGCGGGCCACCAGCACCGCCCACGCATAGCCGTAGAAGATGTGGAGCGCCAGCGAATTGATGACCATGGAGCCGACGAAGTGGGCTGCAAGCACGCTGCACCACAGCCGGTTGCCGGTGCGCAGATTCGAAAGCTTCTGCCAGCCCAAGCCCCCTACAAGGCCGATGGAAGCCGCGCCCAGCGTGATGAGCGGATTGATGGCATAGCCCGCCAGCACGCCGCCGATGATGTCAGCCACCATGCCCACGACGAAGCCCGCCCACGGCCCAAAAAGGATACCCGCCAGCAGCACCGGCAAGCTGCCGAGGTTGAACCGGACAAAGCCGGTGGAGATGCTCAGCACCCGGGAAAAGACGATGCTCATGGCAATGAGCAGGGCCATTGCCGTCAGGGTGCGCACGGAAATCTTCGAATGGTTGTTCATATCAACTGTCCTCCTGTTTTTCAGGAACTTGCGGGAGGGCAGAATGAAACGCCCTCCCCTGTGACAAACCGCACAAAGGAGGGCGTGAGTTCAACAAACTTCACTTCCGAGCGACGCCGTGCAGACAGCATCGCCCGCACCCAAGTCCATGCAGCAGCGGGATGCAGGCCATGCACCGCGGGTCTCCCTTCGTCCGCAGCACAACTCCCCGTTGATGCGGCACTTGACGCACATGGCCTTACTCTGTTGATACTGTTATTATATGCCTTTTTTCGCTCGGTTTCAATCACGGGATGCAACAGGTTTACCAAAACAAAGCCTTTGAATTTATCACATATGTCCAAAGCCTTTCTTTTTCGGCCCAAACGTGATAAGATGGGCTTACTATTGAAAGGGACTTTCCTGTCCCGGAAAGGATTTTCTCGATGAAATTCAGTGAGATGACCTATACCCGCCCCGACATCGACGCACTGCTGGCCCGCTGCAAGGAGCTGACGGCAAAAGCCGCAGCCGCCGACAGCGGCGAGGCCCTTGTGGAGACCTATTACGAGCAGAGCCGCGCTTTTGCCGACTACACTACCGCTGCGAACCTCGCCAATATCCACTACACCTGCGACACCCGCGACGCCTACTGGAAGGCCGAGCAGGATTTCTTTGACGCCAACGGCCCGGCTGTGTCCAACGCCAGCGTCGAGATCAGCCGCGCTTTTCTTGCCAACCCCCATGTGGATGCCCTGACGGAGGCCTTCGGCTCCACCTGTGTGGCCGGCATGAAGAACGCTGTGCTCGGCATGGACGAGCGCACCGTAGCGCTGCAGCAGGAGTACAACGCCCTCGTCAGCACCTATCAGCAGATCTACGGCGGTGCGCTGGTGGAGTTCGACGGCCGGCAGCTTACCATCCCCCAGCTCGGCCCCTACAAGGAGAGCACCAATGCCGCCACCCGCCGCGCCGCCTATGAGGCCGAGGCCGGCTACTTCGACGCCCACCGCGCCGAGCTGGACGAGCTGTACACGAAGATCGTCAAGAACCTGAACCAGCAGGCTCAGGTCATGGGCTATCACGACTACAGCGAGCTTTCCTATGTGCGGATGAACCGCATCGGCTACGGCCCCGAGGACATCAAGCGCTTCCGCGAGCAGGTGGCCCATGACGTCGTGCCTGAGCTGCAGAAAGTCATCGCCCTCAAGAACAAGCGCACCGGCATCCAGCACCCCACCTTCACCGACCTGCCCTTCGCCTTCCGGGACGGCAACCCCAAGCCCATCGAGGGCTACGATGCCCGGATGGCCGCTGCCCGCACCATGTACCACGAACTCAGCCCCGAGACGGCGGAGTTCATCGACTTCATGCAGGACAACGAGCTGTTCGACGTCGAGAGCCGTCCCGGCAAGATGTCCGGCGGCTATATGACCAGTCTACCCTCTTACAAGGCGCCCTTCATCTTCGCCAACTGGAACAACACCTCGGCTGACGTAGACGTGCTGACTCACGAGTGCGGCCACGCCTTCGAGGGCTATGTAGCCGAGCGCGACCCCAAGATCCCCGCCGACCTCGAGTGCCCCGGCATGGAGAGTGCCGAGATCCACTCGATGGCGATGGAGTTCCTCACCGCGCCGTGGCATCACCTGCTCTTCGGCAAGGATACGGACAAGTACGCCCTGCTCCACGCCGAGGACAGCTTCCTCTTCCTCGCCTACGGCTGCGCAGTGGATGAGTTCCAGCACATCATGTATCAGAATCCCGACCTCACCCCCGACCAGCGCAACCAGACTTGGCTGGAGCTGGAGCACAAGTACCGCCCCTGGATCGACTTCGACAATCTGCCCTTCTATGGCCGCGGTGCGGGCTGGCAGCGTCAGCTCCACATCTACGAGTGCCCCTTCTACTATATCGACTACTGCCTGTCCACCATGGCCGCGCTGCAGTTCTTCCTGCTGAGCCTCCACGACCAGAAGGACGCATGGGAGCGCTATCTGCGCCTCGTCCGCCGCGCCGGTACCGCCAGCTACACCGAGCTGTGCGAGACCGCCGGTTTGCAGGTGCCCTTCCGCGACGGCTCCATCAAGGCCATCGCCCAGCAGATGAGCCAGTGGATCGCAGGGCATCAGGTCTGACCGCCCAGCCCTCTCAGACGCTTCGCTCATCCGCCGCAAAGCAGCAGCTTTTCTCTTGAAAATGGCAGATGTATCCTGTATTATAGAGCTATATCATGCCATTTGCGGCAAAAGGAGCGGTAGTTATCATGTCAGAAAAGAAAACCAGCGGCATCAAAAAGTTCTTTGATGAGTTCAAAGCCTTTGCCATGCGCGGCAACGTGCTCGACATGGCAGTCGGTGTGGTCGTCGGCTCGGCTTTCACCGCCATCGTCAACTCTCTGGTGAACGACATCATCTCCCCCATCATCGGCCTGTTCTTCAACGCCGATTTCTCGGATGTCGTCATCCAGATCGGCGATGTGGGCATCGGCGTGGGTTCCTTCCTCAACGCCGTTATCAACTTCCTCATCGTGGCCTTCGTGCTCTTCGTGACCATCAAGGCCATCAATATGCTGCACAAAAAGCCCGTGGAGGCCCCGAAAGAGCCTACCACCAAGAAGTGCCCCTACTGCCAGAGCGACATCGCCATCAAGGCCGTCCGCTGCCCTCACTGCACCTCAAAGCTCGAGGGTTTCCCCGAAGCAAAGCAGTGAGCTTTCCCGCATTTTCCCCGGCGCTGTCCGTTTTCCGGACGCCGCCGGGGCTTTTTTGCGCCTTTTTTGAAGATCCTAAAAGAAAATCAGAATTTTTTCGAAAAAAGTATTGCTTTTTCGGGAAAGTCATGGTATTATATCAGAGTCGTCACGACGCAACAGAATATGGACGGTTAGCTCAGCTGGTAGAGCATCTGCTTGACGTGCAGGAGGTCACAGGTTCGAGTCCTGTACCGTCCACCAAACAGTTCGTACTCGAACCCGATTCTCTATGAGAAAGGGTTCGGGTACGTTTTTTGTTTACAGGAAGTTCTACGGCGGGAGTACGCAGAACGGTAAGCAAGAACGAGGAAAGGCAGGGTATCACTATGACGGTGGTATCCTGCCTTTTGCTTTGTGGAATCAAGTTCGCTTTGTGCGAACTTGGTCGCCCCCTAGATGGCGTATTGGGGGCAATCGCTGTGTACGTGCGTACCGGGAGAGCGTGTACACCTCTGACAAGGTGTAACACACTAGACTTTGTTCCAAAGTCTGTGTGCCAAGGGGCATAGCCCCTTTGGAATCCCTGCGGAGCGTGTACGCACGTACGCAGGGAACCGGCTAAATCTCTCTTATACAAATTGAAAATCTAACTGGTTATCGTTGTAAACGATTCGTAGAGTATCTTACGGCGAAAATAGCCACGGTATTTCTTGATAATGGTTTATGGTCGTGCTATCTTGTAGTGGCAAGGAGGGAGCAAAATGGATTCACAGAAGTTTGGTACATTTATCGCCCAGTGCCGCAAAGACAAGAAAATGACACAATCTGACCTAGCCGCAAAATTGAATGTGACCGATAAAGCTATCAGCCGCTGGGAAAGAGGTGTGGGGTTCCCCGACATCAATACCATCGAGCCATTGGCCGCAGCTTTAGATGTCAGTGTTGCAGAACTTATGAAATCCGAAAGGATAGATGAATCAGAGATGTCTATCGCGATGAACAATGAAATTGTGAACAATGCGTTAAATTTTGCGGAGGAGCAAATTCAGCAGGAGAGAAAAAGTGTTCTCTCAATTATTGGATGCCTTACAGTTGCCATAATTTTCATTCTATATCTGGATAATATCGGATGGCGGCTCGACACCTTTCTTTTTACAGTAGTGGGGATAATTCTCCCATTGATAGCAATCCTCTCGTTCCTTGTGCTGCTGGGATACGCTATATACCGAAAGTGCAAAGGCCAGTCTTGCCACCAAACCTTTTTGATTGCCCTTGCCGGCTTGGGGATAGTTGCTCTGATATTTGGTGCCTTTATGCTGGCTGGAACTTTGGGGTTAGGCCCTGTGCCTCAGTAAACATAAGCAGGGTTTGGGGCAGGCACGCCCCAACAAGAGCACTTCGGAAACTCACATGAGTTGAAGAAGTGAAGTCCCGGATGGACAAGAAATTTTCAAGAATTGAAAATTTGTGGCCACGGGACGATTCTTGCTCTCAGCTTTTTCGCTGCGTTTCGCAATTTTCACATTTCAATCTGCTCGCAGATTGTTGACAAGCTGCGCTTGACCCGATACTATAAAGGCAAGTCGAATACACGCCAAGGAGGTGCAACCATGACCGCCGTGATCTACGCCCGCTATTCATCTGACAGCCAGCGAGAAGCGTCCATTGAAGGACAACTGCGCGACTGCAAGGACTACGCCGAGAAGAACGGCATCACCGTGGTCGGCACCTACATTGACCGTGCCTACTCTGCCAAAACGGATGACCGCCCGGACTTTCAGCGGATGATTAAGGACAGCGCGAAGAAAATCTTCGATGTGGTTCTGGTCTGGAAGCTGGACCGCTTTGCCCGGAACCGATTCGATGCTGTGAACTACAAGTACCAGCTGGAAAAGAACGGTGTCCATCTAGTGTCTGCCATGGAACCCATCTCGCAGGGGCCTGAAGGCATTATGGTGGAGAGTATGCTGATTGGCATGGCGGAATA
>NZ_JAJEQL010000056.1:0-5585 GCF_020687345.1 Faecalibacterium butyricigenerans | reverse complement strand
CCCCGCTCCGGGGGGCCGCTTTTCTTTTGCCCTCCGCCGTGATACAATGGACATATCATCACTTTCCGGAAAGGAGGCCGCGCCATGCCTGCCGAGTCTCACACCACCCTCACCCCGGACACTCCGGTGCGCTACCTCAAGGGCGTCGGCCCTAAGACCGCCGAGCGGTTCGAGAAGCTGGGCATCCTGACCCTCAGCGACCTGCTCTGCCACTATCCCCGCCGGTATCTGGATTTCTCGAAGCCCTATTCCATCGCCGAAGCTCCCAGCGACACCGAGTGTGTCGTGAAGGCCGAGGTATTCGCAAAGCCCGGCGGGCGCATCCTCCCGGGCAGGCGGCGGATGGAGCGCATCACCGCCGGGGATGATGTGTCCAGCCTCGAGGTCACATGGTTCAACAACCCCTATGCAGTCCAGAAGCTGGAGCTGGGACAGGAATATTATTTTCAGGGCATCGTGACCGGCGGGATGCTCCGCCGCCAGATGGTCAACCCGCAGGTGCGCACCGACGCACAGGTGGCCTCCTCCCCCTTCGAGGCTGTCTACCCACAGACCGAAGGGCTGACCAGCAGCGCCATCGCCAAATGTGTGCGCCAGCTCCTCCCTCACGTCGAGCTTCTGCCCGACCCCCTGCCCCCCGGGATGCTGAAAAAATACCGCCTGCTCCCCAAGGCCGACGCCGTCCGGGCCATCCACTGCCCTGCCTCTGAGGAGGAGGCCTTCGCGGCGCGGCGGCGGCTCATCTACGAAGAACTGCTGGTCTTGCAGCTGGGCATCGGGCGGATGAAGAACCACGGCGCGGCCTCCACCGGCGCGCCCATGCAAAAGGCCGACGCCTCCCCCTTCTGGGACGCTCTCCCCTTTTCTCCCACCGGCGCACAGCGGCGGGCCGTGGAAGAGATCCTGACCGATATGGCGGGTGAGACCTCCATGAACCGGCTCCTGCAGGGCGACGTGGGCAGCGGAAAGACGCTGGTGGCCGCTGCGGCCATCTGGGCCTGCATCCGGGCCGGGTATCAGGCAGCGCTTCTGGCGCCTACCGAAATTCTGGCCAGCCAGCACGCCGAGAACCTGAACCGCCTGCTCGCCCCCTTCGGGATGCGGGTGGCCCTGCTCACAGGCGGGATGAAGGCTGCCCCGCGCCGCACCACCCTCGCCGCCATCCGGGACGACGAAGCCGACCTCATCGTGGGCACCCACGCCATCCTCAGCGAGGGCGTGGACTTCGCCCGGCTGGGGCTTGCCGTCGTGGACGAACAGCACCGCTTCGGCGTCCGCCAGCGGGGGATGCTGGCCGAAAAGGCCGCGAACCCCCACCTGCTGGTCATGAGCGCCACCCCCATTCCCCGGACACTGGGGCTTTTGATGTACGGCGACCTCGACATCTCCATCCTCGACGAGCTGCCGCCGGGCCGCAAGCCGGTCAAGACCCGCTGCATCACCGGCAAGAAGCGGGCCGACCTCTACGGCTTCCTCGACCGGGAGATCGGTGCCGGGCGTCAGGTGTATATCGTCTGCCCCGCCATCGAGGACGCGGGCGGCAGCGGCCTTAACGCCGTCAAGAGCTACTACGAGGACATCGCCAAGGCCCTGCTGCCCGACCGCCGGGTGGGCCTGATGCACGGCAGGCTCAAGCCGAAGGAAAAAGCCGAGGTCATGGAGGATTTCAAGGCCGGGCGGCTGGATGCCCTCGTCTCCACCACCGTCATCGAGGTGGGGGTGGACGTGCCAAACGCCACGGTCATGGTCATCGAGAATGCAGAGCGGTACGGCCTGAGCGCCCTCCACCAGCTGCGCGGACGGGTGGGCCGGGGCGCGGCGGAGAGCTGGTGCTTCCTCGTCAGCGACAACGCCTCCGAGTCGGTGCAGAAGCGGCTCCGCTTCCTCTGCTCCACCTCCGACGGCTTCGCCGTGGCCCAGTACGACCTTGAGACCCGCGGCCCCGGCGACTTCTTCGGGAGCCGCCAGCATGGCCTGCCGACCTTACAGGTCGCCGACCTCATGAACGACACCCGCACCCTCCACGCCGCCCAGAGCGAGGCCGCGGCCCTGCTGGCCGCAGACCCACTCCTCGAGCGCCCTGAGCACGCCCTGCTGGCCCATCAGGTCGAGCAGATGTTCGATCAGGCCGGGGCCATGAACTGAGGAGCAGCAAAAAAGGCCCCCGCAGCGTCAAACTGCGGAGGCCTTCTGTTTCAATGTCTGCTCTTTTTCTGCCACCACTTTTTCTTCTCCCCGATGCTCACCACATCGCAGAAGAGGCAGCGGCTCTTGGTGGAGAGCTGCACGTCCCGGTGATAGCAGCCGAAGAACCACTTTTCGTAGGTCGTCTTCATCACGACCTTGTCGAGAAAGAGGTGCAGCCGGTTGCTCTCGCCCACAGCCAGCACGCTGAAATCCAGAAACTTGCTTGGCGCGTCGTGGGTCAGCACATAATCTACCTGCCAGCCGTTTGCTTCCAGCGCGGCTTCGCAGCGGGCGTATTCCTCGTCCGAGGGCATCTCCTGCGGCCACCAGTTGACGTGGGTCTCCCGTTCTTCCTTGTCCGGGCTTTCCGCACCGCCGAAGCAGAGGTATTTCTTCCCTTCCAGCTCCAAAACGCTGCCCCGGCAGACATGGTACAGCTCCCCGCCCAGCGGCTGCACCAGCCCGCCGAATTTTTCCTCGGTGGGATACTGCTCCAGCAGGTCGTAGTTCTCGTGGCTTCCGTCGAGGAAGAGGAGGGTGTAAGGCCGTCTGCGCAGCCAGTCCAGCTTCTTCTGCTCGGCCTTGCTGCCGTCCCACACGAAGCCGAAATCGCCCAGCACGATGACGATGTCGCCCTTGCCTGCCCGGCGCAGTTCTCTTTCTTTGAAACGGTCCAGCTCGCCGTGGGTGTCGCCCGTAAGATATACCATTCTCTGCCTCCCTGTGCGGAGTGTGAAATCGACCCAAAAGCCTTGTCACGCCCCATCAAACCTGTTATTATAAAGTATAAGGCCCCTCTGGCGAGCCTTGTTTCTGCTCTGTGTGAACGGACCATGCTTTTTGTCCGATACTATAATATATTATCGCTTTTTGAGGAAAATGTCCACATGAAACGTATCGTTACCCTGTTTCTCAGCCTTGTTTTGCTGTTGAGCTGCCTGTGTGCACCGGCCTCAGCCCTCTTCGACCCCAGCCTCTTCTATGAGGTGCAGGCCAGAAGCGCCTATGTCGTCAATACAGACACCAACATCATCGTCTACGACAAGGACAGCTCCCGTCAGGTGCCCGCCGGGGGGCTGACCAAATATATGACCATCGCGCTGCTGCTGACAAACTATGCCGACCAGCTCGACAATACCTTCCAGATGCCCTTTGCCATCTCGGACTACGTCCACAACAGCGACAACGCCGATATGCGCTCCAACGAGACCTTCACCTACCGGGAGGCCGTCTATGCGATGGTGACGCGGAACGCTAACGAAGCCGCCATGGGCCTCGCCTACAGCCTCTCGGGCGGTGACCTCGCCGGCTGGGTGAGCCAGATGAACGCCCTCTCCCAGCGCATCGGCACCACCGGCAGCACATGGACGGACGCCTGCGGCCTCGACAGCGGCAATGTGACCACAGCCGTGGATATGTACCTTATCCTGCGGTATCTGATGAGCTTTGATGCCTTCGTGGAGATCTCGTCCGCCCCCACCTTCACCATGCCCGCCAAGGAAAAGCACGCCAAGAGCTTCGTCCTCCTGAGCCAGAATGTAGCGCTCAACAAGACCAGCGGCGGCAGCTTCTACCGAAAGGCCATGCAGGGCGGTATGTGCGATGTGATGGCCTACAAAAACGACCACGGCGACCAGAGCTATGTTTCGTGGGCCAATCAGAACGGCTCGACCTATATCTTCTGCATCATGCAAAGCCCTGACACCTGCGACGCCTACGGCTATGCCAACCGCCGCCCGGCCCTCTATGAGACGACCCGGCTCATCGACTGGGTGTTCCAGAGCTTTTCCATCCAGCCCGCGCTGGACACCGACCTCGCACTGGCCGAGATCCCCGTCAAATATTCCTCCGACACCGACACCCTCAAGCTCTACCCCGACAACAGCATGATGACCCTCCTGCCCTCCTCGGGCGACGGCACCGTGACCCAGAAGTATTTCCATCTGCCCGACTACGTCTGCGCCCCCATCCAGCAGGGCGACATCATCGGAACGGTAGAGCTGAAGCTGGCCGGCGAGACCATCGGCATGGTCAACCTCATCGCCGGGCAGGACGTGAGCCAGAGCAGCCTGCTCTACTCCCTCTCGAAGCTGCGGGAGTTCTTCGGCAGTCTCTACCTCAAGGTCGTGCTCTGCGTCAGCGCCCTCTGCGCCATCGTCTATGTCGCGTGGCTCTTCCTCAACGCCCAGCATGACCGCCGCCCCTCCAAGAAGATCCACCGCTACGGCCGTCCCCGCGACTGAACCATGCCGTCCAGCATCCGGATTTTCCCGAAAAAGCTGTAAAAAGCAGTTGACAAATACGCTCCCGAGTGGTAATATATACAGGCAGTCCTCGACTGCAGAAAACTGTATAAGGGCGTGTTCCCGAGTGGCCAATGGGGACAGACTGTAAATCTGCTGCTTTCAGCTTCGGTGGTTCGAATCCACCCGCGCCCACCAAACAAGAAAAATCCGAACCTATTTCCGATTGGAGAAGGGTTCGGATTTTTCGTTTTCTTCGGGTTTGAGAATGAAGGCTCCCGTAGACGGCGCAAAACTCCGATACCTTGTCATAGACCGTAAGCCAATAACAAGATTTGGAGGGTATGATTATGAAGTACGATGAAAGAGCCTGCAAGTTTAATATGGACACTCGCTGCGTGGAATTGCTGCTCCGGGATGGAAGAATGATCTCCATCGACTGTACCGGGGTCGAGGATGCGCTGAATGTGACCATGGTGCAACAGACAGAACTGGACTACCTTATCTACAATGATCCACTGGGCTATGCCGATTTGATTCTGAACGGTGACCCAGAGGAATATTTGAAAAATGCAGCCGGGAGCCATGGATTAGAAGATTAAGGGCAAAAAAATAAGAGGTGCGCCCAACTGGACACACCTCGGCGAGATACATCTATGTAAGGCAGGGCGTTCCCTTTACCGGGAGCGTCCTGCTGTTTTTATGCGGCAACAGGCAATGCTTGTAGAGCTTCCTGCTCTTTCAGCCATTCCTCATATTCACGCTGGCCTTCCTCGCTGTTGAAAAACTCAACCATGGAGGGATAAAAGCAACGTGCAAGGGTCTTGATTGCTTCATCCGGGTAGCCGGATTTGTTTGACTTCTTCTTTTTGTTCAAATAGTATCCTCCGAAACTCAAAGTTCCATATCCTGCCCACGCTTGCGGTTTCGCTGCGGCACATTCATGGTGCGCTCCTGCTTGGGGGCAAGAATCTTTTCCAGAAAGCCACGCACCAGTTCGGGCGCACGGTGGAGAGCATCCAGATAGGGTTTCACGTCGTACCACAGGTCGTGGTACTTGTTGCTCCAACGAACGGCCTCTTTCTTGGCGGTGGAAAGTTCTTCTTTCAGGCGGCGGTTCTCCACATCCATCATATAGCCGTGGTCGGCTTGCTT
>NZ_JAJEQL010000055.1:0-5741 GCF_020687345.1 Faecalibacterium butyricigenerans | reverse complement strand
CGGTGTCGTTCCTCCCCTGAATCTCACAGCGGCGTATCGCTCCCTTTGGTACGCTCGTTTCGGTCAGGGTTCCTCCACATCCCTGCCAAAAGTCATGGCGCTACATCGCCGGGGAAGCATATCCCACACAGGCTGGTCATTCGATTGGAATAATCCATCGATGAACTACCTGTATCATAGAACATTTTTGTGCCCTGTGCCGTATGTCCACAAAGTAGGAATTAGGGGTAAAAATCAGAAATTTCCACGATTGCGGAAAGTGTGATATAATCCAGATAAGCGGCAGCAATGAAACCATTGGAAAGGAGCGTGCGCCCATGAAAGGAGCAACAAGCATACAGGAACGCCTTTGGGAACTCCGCAAGGACAAAGGCTTAAATCTGGAAGAACTATCAAAGCTGACAGGCATTTCCAAATCAGCTCTTGGAAGTTATGAAAAAGAGGATTTTAAGGAAATCAATCATGGCAACCTTATCACGCTGGCAGACTTCTATGGGGTCTCTGTTGATTATCTACTGTGCCGGATAGAGAACAGGGAGCAGATCAACACACCATTGACGGAGTTGCATTTGAATGATGAGATGGTGGCACTGCTGAAAAGCGGTCGGATTAACAACCGTCTGCTCTGTGAGCTTGCTACACATAAAGATTTTATCAAGTTTCTTGCAGACATTGAGATTTATGTGGACGGGATTGCTACCATGCAGATTCAAAACCTCAATGCACTTGTCGATACCGTCCGGCATGAAATCATTGAACGGTATCGCCCAGGCGAAGATGACCCGCATTTGAAAGTGCTGCAAGCCGCCCATATCAGTGATGATGAGTATTTCAGTCACATGGTTCTGGATGACCTCAACCTGATTATCCGGGATATTCGGGAAGCCCACAAAAAGGACAGTGAGAGTGCGCCCCAGACCACCGTTGCCGATGAATTGAAAGAAAATCTCGAAGCAGTCGAAAATTTCAAGGGCAGCCGGGATGAAAAGCTGGTTGTCCTTTACTGCAAGCAGCTCGGTATCAACTATAAAAATCTGTCAGACGAAGAATTTCGCTGGCTGATTCGGATTCTCAAAAAATCAAAGAAAATGGGAACGCCTATCAGCCAGAGGAAAAAACGGTAAAAAAAACCGCTGTTGCATGGTTGGGGTGCCTTCCATGTAGCAGCGGTTCTTGCTGTGGTTATTATTTCATTCGTTTTCTTAATATCCGGCGATAATTTGTTTCTCCCTTTGGTGCGTCCTGTATAATTTCCAACACACCATCTTCAAGCATTTTATCAATGCGATTAGAAATCCATACATCACTAATTCCAAGTTGATATTTTCCTAAAACATTACCTATAACAATAGCCATTTTGAATTGCTCTGGCTGTTCCGCAATTTCACGAAGAATGAAACTATCATATATATCTTCTGAAACACTTTGCAATTTACCATTTAGCATTGCACGCAAAGGTGCATTTTCATTTTGAAGTTGATTCCATTTCATAGCACAAGCTGAAAGAAATACAGGCTTAGCTTTTTCTTGTAGAGTTATATATTTTCCCCATTCGCCAGGAGAAACCTCACCCCATGCTATTTTGGATGTCATAGTATTTTCTTTTCCATATTCCCAGGCAGGTAACTTAACCAAATAAATTGTTGTCTGACAGTTTAATGGTCGAAGTTGTTTCATAAGCCAGTACATACCGCAAAGTTCATCCGGATTATAGCTATACCAAATACGAACTTCTTCCCCAGCTACATATCGTTCAATAACCGAAGACAATGTAGTTTTAATTTTCTGTATTTTTTCTTCAACCTGATAGTCTAAATCCTCTACAAACCAGACAGACAGCATTTTCTTGAGAACATTTTTCCGCTGTTCGCCAATTCCATTATCAGAAATATCTCCCACACTAAGAGCCATATCAAAACAATAAACATCACTGCTCTTGCCTCCCAATGGAATAGCATTCTCCCAAGCAATATGTTCTTGTTCCTGTGCTTGAATTTGTGCTTCTTTCATTTCATCTGAAGATGGAACACTCCCATCTTCGTGCCTCATAAAGACCGAAACTGCACTTCCTCTATACTTTCCCTTACCGTAAGTTTGGGCAATTTTCAAACTTCCACAGGCACTTTCACCAAATACAATTTCAATCATCTTATATACCTCCGATTTAATTACTCCCGTATGAATAAATTATATCATGCAAAACAATTTCTTCTGCCCGGTTGTGAATGTTATTACAACGCTGCACCCATTCCATTTGTTGAGTTCGCTTCAATTCCTCTGTCACGCCCTCGGTGGCTTTCATCTGCTCCATGATAGTGTCTAACCGTTCCTGTGCCTGTTCGTTCAGGTCTGCAAGATATGTCCACAATTCTCCGGTCAGTATCAATGTATTCAATCTGGCTGGGTGGACTTCCCTTAAATATTCCCGGTGCATCCGTCCGTACTTTCCGATAGGGCGGTGTTCCTCCGGCAGTTTCAAGTCCGGGATGTAGTAATCTCCGACAAGGATATAATCAATTCCGTTTTCCGTTATTCTTGGTTTCAATTCTCTCATGTTCCTTACCTCCTGTGGAAGCAGGCTCGTCTGGTACTAACTCAATCACATCGGTAATCTCACAATTCAGCGTTTCGCAGATACGGGCTAATGTATCCATGCTGATGTGCTTTCCCTCTTTGCTCATGTTGGCAATCATATTTGTTGTCATACCAGCAGCAAGCCTTAAATCCTCTTTCCTCATATCACGCTCTAACAGTGTGTGCCAGAGTGGTTTATAGCTGATGTGCATATTGTTTTCCTGCCTTTCTATCCATACCACCGGGGCGGCTGCCCCGGCAGGAACTTTTCTCTTATTATAGCACCAATCTTGTGAAATCACAATTTATTCTTGTATCCTGCCGCTGATACCGTCTGGATTGGTTTTCCTTTCTTTTTTGTTCCCTTTAATTAGCCATGAACTGCTTCACGCCCTGGCTCTTGCTGCCGGGGTTATCCTGTCCATAACCCTCCAACAGGTTGATGCCGCCCCAGACACACAGGGCACCGCCCAGACCGACCACGATAGTCTGCAAAGTATCGACTGCGCTGTTGAAAAATTCCATAAGGTCCTCACTTTCTGCCGCTTATTCTGCGACACTCAAAAATAAAATTATTCGGCTGCATCTTCATCCGACAGGTCGATTTCGTACAGGTCAAAACTTTCGTCCTGTGCGACTACCTGCTGCCGCTTCCGGCGCAGGGTAGATAAGAACCTGTCCACATCAAAGGTTTTTTTCTTGTCCGCGTCCGCAAGGTATTTGTAGTGCGGGTGCTTGGTGATGTCGAACTTCTCCGAAAAGAACGGCCTCACACCCCGCAGCTGCAAAATACATCTGCCGCCGTCCATGATTGCGATTTCGTCCTCTGACATCAACGCCTTTCCTAGTTTTTGATAGTTCAGTCCGTGGGAGGTTTGAGAGCCCCGGTTCTCGCTGGTGTTGAAACTGTCGATGGTCTCTTTCCCCAGCGCATCGGAGATCTCTTTGGCATTTTTGCCCCGCCCACTTAAAAAGAGAACAGAATCGCAGTTGTCCGAAATGATTTCGGCCGCATCCTTGTAGATGGCTTTCAGCTGCGACTGGCTCTGCAAAATGATGGATGCCGAGATTTCCCGGCTGCGGATGGTGGCGATCAGCTTGTCGAAGTTGGGGATCTGCCCGATGTTGGCAAACTCGTCCAGAATCAGCCGCACATGGACAGGCAGCCGCCCGCTGTATTTATCATCCGCACGGTCACACAGCAGGTTGATAAGCTGGCTTTGGAGCATGGCCAGAATGAAGTTGAAGGTGGTGTCCGTGTCGCTCATAATCAAAAACAGCACCGTCTTTTCATCCCCGATGGTGTCCAGCTCCATTTCATCGTTCTCCATCAGCTCCCGCACCTCCCGGATGTCAAATGGGGCTAAACGGGCACCACAGCTTATCAGGATGGAAGAACGGGTCTTGCCCGCCGACAGCAAAAACTTTTTGTACTGCCGGACGGCGAAGTGGTCCGGGTCTTTCTGTTCCAGCCGTTCAAACATGAGGTCCACTGGGCTTTGAAACTCCGGGTCGTCCTCGCGGGTTTCACTGGCATTTATCATTTCCAGCAGGGTGGTGAAGTTCATTTCTTCTGCCGGGGCCTCATACCAGATGTAGCCGATAAGCGCAGTGTAGAACAGCCGTTCCGACTTCACCCAAAAATCTTCTGCTGATTTTTCACCCTCGCCCTTGGTGTTAGCGATAAGGGTATTTACCAGCTTCAGCACGTCCTTTTCCGAGTGGATGTAAACAAAAGGGTTGTACTTCATGGACTTGGAAAAGTTTATCGTGTTCAGGATTTTCACCCGGTAGCCTGCCCGCTGGAACATTTGGCCCGTTTCCAGAACCAGTGTGCCTTTTGGGTCTGTGACCACGAATGAGGTGGGATAGTCGGAAGTGGGGAAACATTGCATGAGGTTGGGCTTCACATAGAAGCGTGTCTTGCCGCTGCCGGAGCCGCCGATCACCAGCACATTTTTGTTCCGGGCCGTCTTGGGGTCTTTGGGCCGCCCGGTCATGGTCAGGCGTTCGGTCTGGGTCAGCAGGATGTTGTTTTCAAACTTGGGGTCGATGTACGGGGCAATGTCCTTGGCGGTGCCCCACCGGGCAGAGCCGTATTCTTCACCCTTGCGGTATTTCTTGGCGTTCTTGCCCTTGCTGTACACGATGAGCCGGACAGCCACCGCCCCGGCAACGCCCACGCAGAGGTCAAACGGATGCAGGCTGGGCAGCGGGTCTGCAAAGGCGGCGGAGATGCCGCTCGTCAGGTGCAGCAGCTTGGCCGAAGCATCCGCGCCCGCCGCCAGACGGTACGCCTGCCCGCATTTGGCGAACAGGTACACGAACAGCAGATACGGCAGATTCAGCACCAGCAGCTTTTTCAGTTCAGGCTTCATCGTTCCAGCCCCCTTTGCTTGATTTTTTCCTTCGCACGTTTCGGCTGCTGGGCCGCTTTCTGCTTGGCTGCTGCCAGCACCTTGCGGATGGAGGGCCGCTGCTCCTTGGAGAGCGTTTTGGCCGTGAACTCCCGGAACGCCTGTTCCAGATTGTCTGCATCCTTGGCCTTGAAGATCACGATGTAATGGGGCGGCTGGGTGGTCTTGTCCTTGCGCAGGGTAAAGTCCACACCGTACTTCTTGGCGCAGGGCTTGAACGCCCCGATGTTCGCCTCCGTGACTTCAATGTTGGTCAGAGCCGCGCCGTGGGCTTTCAGCTGTTTCAGGCTTTGCTTGCCGTGATGCAGCTTTGGCCCCTTGGCCCGGTGCTGCAAATATTTTTTCAGGGCAGCTTGCAACGCTTGGGCGGTGAGTTTGCCTGTTTTCATGGACAGGGCAATGGTTTTCTGGGTGACTTCTTCCTGCAATATGAATCCCTCCTTGTTGCAGAAAATTCAGAGCGGCAGCTAGGGTGGAACCACCAGCCTCCGCAGGTAAAGGGTTCTCATGGGTGGACGCTCCTTTCGGTCAGTTGTTGGGCGGGCGGCCCCAATCGGGCTGCGCCATATCGTGCGCCACAAGGGACGCATAGTAGCTGTTGATGGTGCTGGGCGCGTTAAAAAGCATGGCCCGCAGGTATTGCTTGATGTTGCGGACTTTGGTGGTGTTATCTCGCAGGCAGTCCATGACGAACTCGATGTGATGGCTGTCCAGTTTCAGGAACTTGGCCTTGACCAACTCTGCCGGGTA
>NZ_JAJEQL010000054.1:0-6951 GCF_020687345.1 Faecalibacterium butyricigenerans | reverse complement strand
CGCTTGCCGTTCAAAAGCATCTGGCGTTCTTTCAGCTCAAACTTACGCAAGCCGACTTTCAATCCGGTGCGCTCCACACAAAACCTCTGCGCAACCACTCAGACCAGCCGCCGCCAAGGACGAGCGGCGGAATGATCGCCAACACAGCCGCCATTCCAACAACGACCGGCGTATAGTATCGTGCAAAGGTCGTGATGAAGTTCTCGGTGGGAGCTTTTCTTGCAGAAGCATTCTCCACAAGGTCAGTGATCTTCGATACCGTGGATTCCCCGAAGCTCTTTGTGACTTTCAGCGTCAGCAAACCGCTCTGGTTGATGCAGCCGGACAGGGCTTCATCGCCTTTGCGGATGCTTCTCGGCACAGATTCGCCGGTCAGTGCCTTGGTGTCCAGCATGGATTCGCCATCCACAACGATGCCATCCAGCGGGATTTTTTCACCGGGTTTTACCACGATGATCTCGCCCACCGCAACGCTTTCCGGAGAAACGACCTGCAATACGCCATTCCGCTTAACGGTCGCCGAATCCGGACAGATGTCCATAAGGTCAGAGATGGACTTTCTGGAACGCTTTACCGCCAGCGACTGGAAGAACTCTCCGACCTGATAGAACAGCATAACTGCAACAGCTTCCGGGTATTCCCCGATGGCAAATGCGCCGATCGTGGAAACACTCATCAGGAAATGCTCGTCAAACACCTGTCCTCTGGTGATATTTTTCACTGCCTGCCATACGACATCCCAGCCAAGAATCACATACGCCACAATCAGAAACGCCAGTTCCGCCAGAGTCGGCAGCTTTGCGAATACGGTCAATGCCATACCGATTGCATAGACCACAGCACCCACGGCAAGCCGTATCGTGCGCTTCTTATCCTCATCGTTATAGACCGCCGCTTTTTCATCCTTTTTGACAGGTGCAGTCGCTTCCAGCTGCTTTTCCGACACTTCAACATCCGGCTCATGGCTGTGTACGATCGTGGTAACGGTATCCAGCAAGGAAGCAGCTACCGATGTTCCAGCCTGAACAGTCAGCGTCTGGTTCATCAGATTCACGGTCGAAGAAGTCACGCCATCCAGCTCACCGACTTCTTTCTCGATCTTTGCTGAGCAGTTCGGGCAGTCCAGACCTTTCAGGAGATAGACTTTCGTCACCGCAGGTTCGGTCTTTTCCGACACTTCAACATCTGGCTCGTGGCTGTGGACGATCGTGGTAACGGTGTCCAGCAGGGAGGTAGCCACCGATGTTCCTGCCTGAACAGTCATTGTCTGGTTCATCAGATTCACGGTCGAAGAAGTCACGCCATCCAGCTCACCGACTTCTTTCTCGATCTTTGCTGAGCAGTTCGGGCAGTCCAGACCTTTCAGGAGATAGACTTTCGTCACCGCAGGTTCGGTCTTTTCCGACACTTCAACATCTGGCTCGTGGCTGTGGACGATCGTGGTAACGGTGTCCAGCAGGGAGGTAGCCACCGATGTTCCTGCCTGAACAGTCAATGTCTGGTTCATCAGATTCACGGTCGAAGAAGCCACGCCACCCAGCTCACCGACTTCTTTCTCGATTTTTGCTGAGCAGTTCGGGCAATCCAGACCTTTCAGGATGAATACTCTTTTCATTTTGACCTCCACTACGTTTTCTTAATTGTTCAATCGCTCAACTTAAAAGACAAAAAGATAATCGCTTGCGCGATCATCCTCTTAAATGCTCAAATCCCTTGTCGATGATCTCCTTTACATGATCATCCGCCAGCGAATAATACACGATCTGGGCCTCTCTGCGGAATTTGACCAGTCCGGCAAGCCGGAGTGCTTTCAGCTGGTGAGAGATCGCCGATTTGGTGACGCCCAGCAGAACCGCAAGGTCGCATACACACATCTCGCTCTGTTCCAGAGCATGAAGGATCTGCACTCTTGTGCCATCTCCGAACAGCTTGAAAAGCGATGCAAGCTGGATGTAGTCGTCTTTCGGCTGCATTTTGCCTTTTACATCGTTCACGATGTCCTCATGGATCACATCGCAATTACAGGTGTATAAAGAATTTGACATCAGACGTTCTCCTTGTTTTGTAGTTGAACAACCGTTCAATCATATTATATCTGCTCTTCCTCCGTTGTCAAGAGGAAAAGTTAGCATCTGCTTCCTGCGATTTGTCGTCTAACAGACCTTGACAGCCTCCTTATTTCGCATACAATATAGTTGAGCGTTTACTCAACTGCCGTATTTTGCGCAGAAGATTTTTCATTTGAACAACCATGCAATAAATAAAAGAGGTCTGCCTGTGAAAGGAAAATTCATCACTCTGGTTCTGACATTGGGATTTCTTGCCGCGTTTGGCGTATTTATGCACTCGCCGCCCTCTATTCTGGATGGGCTGACCGGTGCGACCCCGAAAGCGAAACGTGCCGCACAGATGGCCGCACCGCTGGAGGGCAACTATCTGTTCTGCATCAACCCTGCGCTGGAACCGTTTTCCGATGCGGATTTCCGGAATGATCTGAAAGCATTTGTTTCCGGTGAGACAGAAGTCCTTTCCGATGCCGGACTGCCGCACATGACGCTTTCGGTCTGCGAAACAGACTATCCCTTGCTTTGCTATGCAACGGCTCTTTGTGAACGCCTGACTGCTGCCGGAGCAGATGTCACGTTGAAGCAGTACAGCGAAACCATGCTGCGTTCCCGTGCAATCAATGGGCGGTATCAACTGCTGCTGGTTTCGGAAAATACGCTTGATGCAACAGCATTGCCGGATGCAGACATCCTTCTGCTCTCCGCAGAAGAAATGGAGGACCCCTCATGCGAAAACTGAACACCATTCTCTCCGTTCTGCTACTTTTCATCTGTCTGCTTCATGGGCTGATGGGCAGTTTTATGTTGCTGGGCATCAGTTCCGGGGCAGGAAAGTTTCTGGCATGGATCGGCGTTGGCATTCTGGCGGCGCACACCGTCCTTGGGCTTTTGCTGACCGCACAGACATTCCGGGCTTCCCGGTCCGGCGGAAAACTCTACGGAAAGCAGAATGCTCTGTTCTGGGCAAGGCGCACCAGTGGGCTTGCTATTTTGCTCATGCTCTTTTTCCATATTGGCGTGTTCGGCAGAGTGCAGGACGGCGTATACATTCTGTTTCCGTTCACAACGGTCCGGCTGCTGACGCAGCTTTTACTGGTTGCTTCGGTATTTGTGCATCTTCTGCTCAATCTCCGACCCCTTCTGGTATCGCTGGGCATCGTCCGGGATAAGGAGCAGCGCGGCGACCTCTATCTGATTCTTTCTATACTGGTGCTGTTTGCTGCCGGTTCGATCATTCTATATTATATCGGGTGGAACAATGTATGAAACACACTTTGGTGATCGTGGGTGCAGGGCTGGCAGGGCTTTCCGCTGCTTTGACTGCTGTGAAAAACGGCTGGACGGTAAAGCTGGTGTCCTCCCTTGCCTCCGAGCGGGCGCAGTCTGTTATGGCAGAGGGCGGAATCAATGCAGCCTTGAATACCAAGGGAGAGGAGGATAGCCCGGAGCAGCATTATACAGATACCCTGACCGCTGCCTGCGGACTTGCTGACCCGAATGCAGTCTGGGGGATGACGCAGGCTGCGTCCGAACTGGTGCGCAGCCTGCACCATCTGGGAGTACAATTCAACGTGACAGATGACGATGAACTCGACCTGCGGAATTTTGGCGGACAGAAGAAAAAGCGGACGGCCTTTGCACAAAGCGATACGGGAAAGCAGCTAATGACCGCTCTGATTGATGCTGTGCGCCGGGAAGAAAGCGCAGGAACGGTCGAACGCTTTCCACACCATAAGTTCCGCACCCTGCTGCTTTCCGGGAACATCTGCGGTGGCTGCACAGTGCAGGACACCTATACTGGCGAACTGCTGCGGTTTGTATGCGATGCCGTCCTGATTGCCACAGGCGGGCTGCATGGCTTATTCGGTGATACGACCGGCTCTCTTGCCAATACCGGAGAAGTCACCGCAGAACTGTTCCGTCTGGGCGTTCCGATGGCAAATCTTGAAATGATCCAGTACCACCCTACCACGGTCGAACTGGGCGAAAAACGGATGCTTCTGAGTGAGGCCGCCCGTGGTGAGGGCGGGCGGCTGTTTGCATTACGGAACGGGAAGCCGTGGTATTTCATGGAAGAAAAATATCCGGAACTCGGCAACCTGATGCCGCGTGACATCACCGCGCGGGAAGTCTGGACGGTCAGCCGTGACTATGAGGTGTTCCTTGATATGACAGAGCTTCCTAAAGAAGTCATGGAGCATAAACTTGCCGGACTGGTGGATGATTGTCAGACCTATCTGCACAAAGATATTCGCAAAGAACCCATTCCGATTTTGCCGGGTATCCACTACTTTATGGGAGGCATTCAGGTGGACGAGCGGCACCGCACTTCGATGCGGAATCTGTACGCTGCCGGTGAATGCTGCGCTCAGTACCATGGCGCAAACCGTCTGGGTGGAAATTCTCTTCTGGGTGCAATCTATGGAGGACAGATTGCTGCGGAAACTGCCTGCCGGGAAACAGTCAGTTCCCCCAATATGCCCTGTGCCGAAGAATCCCTTCTGCCCGAACTTTCCCCGGACGCTCAAATGCAGATGAATCGTATCCTGCTGAACGCACTCGGTGTCGTGCGGGATGCACAGACATTGGAAGCGGGCATTCAGGAAATCCGCAAACTGTCTGGCACCCTTCCGCTTCTGGGCTGTGCCATGCTGGAAAGTGCCCTCGCCCGAAAAGAAAGCCGGGGTGCGCACTGGCGGGCAGATTATCCCCAACGCAACGATGCCGTTTACTGCAAAACCACCGTGGCACACTGGAACGGGCAGCATATCGCCATCAGCTTTGAATCCATCCCCGAAAGGCGGCATGATTTATGAACTACACCATCCGAATCAAACGGCAGGAAAACCCGCAGGCTTCACCCTGCTGGCAGGAGTTTTCCTTTGAGGGAAGTGCGGACACCTCGATTGCTTCGGTGTTGAACGAGCTGAATCACCGCAGCCCTCTGTGCGAAAAGAGCGGAACGGTCGTTTCCCCCATTGCGTGGGAATGCGGCTGCATGATACGCAAGTGCGGTGCCTGTGCCATGCGGATCAATGGTCTGCCTCGTCTTGCCTGTTCCGTTTTTCTGCGGGACTGTAAGGGAAGCGTTGTTACTCTGGAGCCTTTGAGCAAATTCCCACTGGTGAAAGATCTGGTCGTAGACCGTTCCGTGATCTTTGAAGCACTGAAGCGGACAAAGCTGTGGCTGGAAGGAGATGCGTTCCAGACCAGCTATACGCACAGCCAGCGGTATCGATCTGCTAAGTGTCTGCTCTGTGGCTGCTGCTTGGAGGTCTGCCCGAACTTTGACCCGAACAGTGAATTTGCTGGAGCTGTTCTGCCCGTCAACGCTTACCGTATTCTGAACGAAGAACAGGATATTGCCCATCAGACAGAACTCGCAAATGCGTATCGTCAGCTTTATTTTGAAGGCTGCGGAAAATCTCTTGCGTGCCAGGACATCTGCCCAGCCGGAATCCCGGTCGAAGAACTGATGTCACGTTCCAATGCCGCAGCGGTCTGGAAGCGATAAAGTGTAAAAGGGTATGCGGTTTATAGCCGCATACCCTTTTATGCTTAATCTTCTAATCCGTGACTTCCCGCCACATTCTTCAGATACTCCTCTGGTTCGCCGTTCAGAATCAAGTCTGCATAGCCAAGCGGGTCATTGTAGATGAGATAATCTAACTCCGACCTCTGCGCCATGGTCACGTCCAATTCATCCTCGACCCCAGTGCAGTCAATGGAGATCATTCTCCCATCCCGGAGCAGCAGCTCCACGCAGCCGGTATCCATGATGAATTTGCAAGCTCTTTCATCGTACTTCATGTTTGTGTCCTTTCCGCCTTACGGCACTCTTACCGTGGTCTGTCGTGCTTTCTTATGATAAGGTCTAGGACGTTTTTCGATGGAAGCAAGGGATTCGTTCTGTTTTCCAAAGAATACAAAAAATCCGAACCCTTCTCCTATCGAGAAAAGGTTCGGATTTTCATGGTTTGGTGCGAGTAGTGATACAGAACTTTTCAAAAACAATCGTAGTACAATTTGTTTTTGGGGTCGTCGGATAGCAACTTGCTTGTATCGCACCCCGATGGGTAGCTGTGTTTGAAATCCAGTTGCCTTTTATATACCACACAACCTAAAAATTATCAAGTACGCGCAGCGTTCACTTCTCCCATCACCGGGAGCAAATGAACGCTGCTTTTTTTGTTTACAACGAAAGGAGGCATCCGTGAAATGGCAGTATTTCGGGTAGAAAAGAACAGCGGCTACACGGTCATGTCAAACCACCATCTGCGGAACCGGGCCTTGTCCCTGAAAGCCAAAGGCTTACTTTCCCAAATGCTCTCCCTGCCGGAAGATTGGGACTACACCCTGCAAGGGCTGGCCCGTATCAACCGGGAAAGCATTGACGCGATACGGCAGGCCATCCGGGAACTGGAACAGGCAGGCTACATCCAGCGTTCCAGAGAACGGGATGAGAAAGGGCGGCTGCGCGGTGCAGACTATGTGATCTTCGAGCTGCCGCAGCCCGTTCCTGCATCGGTTTCACCTACATTGGAAAATCCAACGTTGGAGAATCCCACGCAGGAAAACCCTACATTGGAAAATCCAATGCAATTAAATAAAGATAAACTAATTACAGAAAAACAAAAGAAAGAGGGATTAAATACCGATTCCATTCCTATCCATTCCCCAAACCCCTTGCCTTTGGACGAGGACGAGGCAGCGGCACCGCCGCCGGAACGGACAGGAAGCCGAAAGGAAGCGGCCTATCAAATCTACCGGGATCTGATTTTGGAAAACATCGAGTATGACACCCTCACCCAGAATCCCCGGATAGACCGGGAGCAGCTGGACGAGATCGTGGACATCCTGCTGGAAACCGTCTGCACCAACCGCA
>NZ_JAJEQL010000053.1:0-7249 GCF_020687345.1 Faecalibacterium butyricigenerans | reverse complement strand
GATGAAGGCCGTGGACACCTTCGACTCCACCCGCCGGGCCAGATTTTCGACTTACGCCAGCCGATGCATTGAGAATGCTATCCTCTCCCCAGCGCACTTTGGGATGGAAAAGAGAATCCACCTCTTTCACGCAACAACGCATCTACGTCAAAATGGATTTTTTGGAGCCGAGAGAGCGGTTCCTTTTTTCTGCTTCAGAGGGTGTCATATGAGGGTCGTGGTTTAACCCCTCTCTACATCCTGCAGGTACCGCTTGCCGGGCCGCACACCACTTCGGAAGCACAGGAGTTCTTCCGTATGTACCATTCTTACGCCGACATCCCGGACCCATGGGACCGTCTGCGTTGGTGCCGCTATGGTCTTGACTTGCTGCAAAAAGAGGTTGCTTCCATGGTTGGCATGGAGGAATGGCTCTATCGGGATCTGGAAAGCGGCACATTTCACCGCAGCTTTACGCCGGAACTTGCGGACAAGCTCGCCGCCCTTTACAGCATCCCGGTGGAAGACCTTCTGGATGACTACACCCTGTTCCTGCACCGCGGCGGTGGAGAGCTGCTCCGACGCTACCGGGAATCCAAAGGCTGGACCCGCAGGCAGCTTGCCGACCATGCAAAGGTCAGCAGGACAAGCATCCGCTGCTGGGAAAGTGGACAAAAGACCATCAGTCAGAAGTGTTTCCGGCTTCTGGCCGAAAATCTTGGGCCCGATTTTCTTTCTATGCTTCGCATGTGAGGTATGGTAATTTTTCTCCGGCCAAACGAAAAAGCTCGTCTGCAAGCCACGATATGTGGCAGCGCAGACGGGCTTTCGTTATGGAATCATTCTGTTTCAATTATTCTGATATTCGCTCTGACTTACATGGCGTTCCGTAAAACACGCAGTCGTTCTTCAAATGTTGCTTTCCATGCCGAATGCTCGGAGAATACGGTGTGCTCCACCTGACGGACTTGGTTCAGTCCGATGTTCCGCACCGCTTCCACTGCAGCATCTTTTTGGCTCAGATGGCGTTTTCCCACGGTCAGACAGTTTGCGCCTTCTGGCGTGTCGTACTGCTGAAACGCCCGGTTGAAGTCCATCAGGTCATGCAGACGGATGGGCTGATTGGTTTCGTTGTCTACCAGCAGACCCCAATTTTCCCAATGACGGTCGGTATTGCCCACCAGATAATCCAGAATGTTCATCATATAGTAGCTGGGAGCATCCAACTCTAAGATCTTATCCAGCGTGTTCCAATCATGGTTCGTGCAGTAGACGTCATAGGCTGCATAGGTCACAAGACTGTATCGCTGAGATGTCATGATTTTGCTGATAGAAACCGGCTCATTTTCAAACATCCCCTGCTCATACAGTACCTGATGGCAGTCAAAGCACCGGCAGATTTTGCTTGCCAGCACTTCACGTTCCACCGCTTCCCTGCCACCATCCTTGTAAAGATAGAAGCCATCCTCTTTTCGCACCCACGCCTTGGGGTACAAGCCGCCCGTAGACAGGTCATTTGCCAGAAGATGGGCGTTTGTCACCGTCATTTGGTGCCCCCGCAGCGCAATATCCACAAGCGCATTGTTTAAGGAGTGTGCAAAAAGGTTGATATCCTCGAATCGAATCTTCTCGTTTTCTTCTTTCACCCAGAACACATCCAGCAAAGACAGACAATGGTAGGATAATGCAATCTGTGCTCGTTCCCTGTCCGTAACACTCTGCGATGCACCGATACTGTTCAGGATTTCCTTGGCGTAGGTGCGATCCAACGTCAACATCCGGGAGGCGCACCAATAGTAAAAGTTCGTTACATTATTGATGCGCTCGTCAAAATCATCCGATTCCACCAGAACCAGATCATAGGGCATGAAATCCTCGAGGCAGACCCTGCATTCCCCTGTCGTGCTGAGTTGTGCCACACAGCTTTCCCGGTGCATGATCTCGTAAAACATGGTTTTCATCCCTCCCTGCGTTCTGTGTCTTGCTCTGTATTTATATTACCTTCTTTTTTCACGGGACGCAAGAGCTTTTACTTTTCAAAAAGCTTTTTCTGCTGCTCCATCAGGACGGTTTCGATACGCTCTTTCAGCAAAAAGTGGAACTGTTTTGCGTGTTATGCAATGCCATAGGATACCATATTGGCCGCCAATAATCAACCGTTTTGTTGTGTCGGCAGCATTTCAAAACACTTATGTAACACAAAAAGCCCCACGCTCAACACTGCCTCTAAATCTGACCGTCTCTGGTCAGAGCAGAAAAGCATATGTTGAGCGTGGGGCTTTGTTTATCGGCTCGGCTGCCAACCGGGCTTTTAGTGTTCTTTGGGTTTGTAGGTTCCTTTGGTAGTATCGATCACCGCCTGCAGCAATTCGAGCTTCTGCCATGTGGGGCAGTTCAGACGGTCGATTTTTTCGATCACATAGTTGGCGTGGGCGGTTGCGACCCGTTTTCCGAGTTCGTCCCATCCCTCTTTCGTTTTGGGGTAATGTACCACCACTTCAATGGGGGCACTCTTTCGCATGGCTCACTCACCTCCGATTACATCGCTATCACCTCATTTTTACGGGTTACTGGTTGTCCGCTATTCGCTGCGGTTTCCGCTCAGAACATTCAGAGCCAGACTGACCAGCAAAGCCATATCAATGCGGAGCATTTCAGCCTTGCTGGCATAGCCCATAAAGCGTTCGATGCAGGATTTATCGATCGTGAAGATCTGCTCCAGAAGAATCATGGACGGTTCTTCAAAGGCCGGGTTGGAATCCACCAGCACATGGGTGGGCTGGTTTTTCTTCTTTTCCGTCCGGGTGGTAACAGTTGCAACGATCAATGTAGGCGAATGACGGTTTCCAATGTTGTTCTGCAGAACTACCACAGGGCGTTTCCCGCCCTGTTCCGAGCCGATATGCGGCTCCATGTCTGCATAGTAGATGTCCCCTCTGAGATATCTCCAATTGTTCGGTAACATAAAAATCAACCTCCTTTTTATGTAAGAAACAGCCGCCGCAGACGAATACCACGACGGCTGTTGTTCAGGAGGTAGAACGAAATTGTCAGTTTTTCAGCGGCAGGCTCATCTCACGGCTGGCACCGTTATAGATGCGAAGAATCTGCCGCATGTGGCGGTTTGCAGAACTGCCGGTGTCTTTCTGTGCCAGCTGCGTGATGGTTTTCGGATGTGTCCTTGCCAGCTGCTGCACCAGCCGCTCCCGGCTGTACTCGCCCTCGTATACGGAGATGAAACGGGCCACACCCCGGATTACACCGGCAAGGTAGGAATCCACATTGCCCTTCCACGCCTCGTTGATGATGCGAAGCATCTCGACGTAGCGCTCACAGCCATACTGCTTGTACAGTTCGTATGCCGTTTCGATGCAGTAGATTTTCCAGGGTGCCCGGATGCCGTCATAGGCAAATTCCACACCGGCATTCGACGTGATCTCCACAAAGTAAAGTGCATCCGGGTTTTCGGCCACCAGATTTGCACGAAGGCGTTCGCCGGCCGTCAGGCAGGTAGCATTGCCGGTCTGAATCGCAAACAGCGTTGCTTCGTCTTCTTTGGTAAGGCCGTAGAAGACTTTGCAGCGGATGGGCAATTCCATACCTCCATTGCAGGTTCGACGTGCTTCTACCGTGTTCTGCCCATCAAAGATGTAGAAGCGCCCGTCCCGGAAGCTGGCCTTCGGTTCGTTTGCAACGTACTCCGAGAAGTTTTCCGCAATATGAGTAACCTTTTCGACATGACGGCAAGTTCTGGATGTTCTCGGAAGGCGAGAGAAAGTTCATCGGACTGGAAAAGAACAGTCACGTCTGCCTTGCCATTTACGACAAGTATGATGGTTTTGGCAATCTCAGAAGCCTGCAGGTCACCGGCATTGCGACGATGGTCGAGCCTTTCTCGGAGGAGTACAACGCCCATGCTGCTTTCAAGAAGATCCCGCTGGACGCTCTGAAAAAACTGCCCTCACCGATGAATCTGATCTGCGTGACGCCTACCCGCATCGATGCGCTGTTCTCCGATTTCAAGAAAGACGGTTACAGCGTCCGGCAGGTCCTGCATCAGCTTGCGTGAACAGAATTAGCTAAATCAACCAATAAAGGCCTCCGAATCTCTTTCTTATTAGGAAAAGATTCAGAGGCCTCTGTTTTACAATTTTTTCGGAATAGCGGCTTTCACCAGCAGCGTCATGGGACGGCGCAGTTCATCTTTCATTCTGGGAATATTCAGCATCTCTGCAGAGGTTCTTTGTCATATTCGCTGGTATGGAGTGGTTTCACTGGCTGCATTGAACTTCTGATAACATCCAAAATGGTCTGATCCGCCGGAAGCCACGGAACGGAATCAATGTCATCTTTTGTCAGCCATCGTGCAGCTTCCGCTTCTTTCAGAACAAGATCGCCGGAAACCACTTCACACCAGAAGCAGTCCATGGAAAGATGAAACGCCGGATAATCGTACTCGATTGTCCCAATTAAATCCTCCACGGCGATTTCCGTGTCCAGTTCTTCTTCGATTTCCCGCTTCAGAGCCTGCTGCGGGGTTTCGCCCGGCTCGATTTTGCCGCCCGGAAACTCCCATTGACCTTTGTAGTCACCATAGCCGCGGGCGGTAGCGTAGATTTTGCGTTTTGCCTGCATGGAGTCGCAAATCACAGCTGCCACAACACGAATCGTTTTCATAATGTTCCCCTTTTGGATTCATTATAATGGCCGACCGTCAGAAGTCCCACCGACACGATAGAACACCCTGTTTCCTGCTTTTCTTGCAGTAAGCAGCCCCATCTCATGGAATTTCATCACAAACGTCCGAATGGTTGCATACGCAGCGTTTCGGAAATCCTTTTCCAGCTGCTTTGTGGTAAACTCCTCTGCACCATAAGCAGACAGAACATACTCCCAGAGCAGCCGTTCTTTTTCTGTGATTTTTCCTTCCGCAAGAGCAGTTTGATATACCTCAAGATCAGTTTTCGGCGGGACTGCATCCACCTGCAGACGGTTATAGACCTCATTGCAGAAGTAGAACAGAAAGGGAGTCACATCCGTATAGCCGGAAATCAGAGCATTTCTCTCCACGCGTTCGTAGGCTTTGTAATATGCGCCCTTGTTTTCAGCGATGTATCGGGAAAACGGCGTGAACAGTGCCGCAGGATAGCCCTGCTGAACAAGATACCAGAGGTGGAATAGCCGTGCAGTGCGTCCATTCCCGTCAGAATAGGGGTGGTAGTATGCAAAAGCAAAGTGCAGAATGGCAGCCTTATGCAGCTCATTGATGCCGTCATTGGCATTCGCAAAATCGACAAGACATTTCATGGCACCGGGAAGCCGCTCTGCCGGAAGTCCCGGTCTGGGTTCTTCACCGCCCACAATAAAAACCTCGCCATGCCGATAAAAGTGGTTTGGCAGTAATCGATCTTCATCCGGGAGATAATCCCCTGTGCTGATCTGATACAGGTGATGCAGATTCTCCTCGGTGATCCTATTCTGACGATTCGCGATAAACTCCAGTCCGCGCTTCATACCATAGATGCGGGCTTCTTGTTCATCACGGGGGGCATAACCATCGAGGATATAACGGATACTGCTGCGGGTCGAGCGGATACTTTCAATTTGAAAAGTAGCATAAATTTCCTCGGTCATCGCCGACAAACCGAAGTTTTGTCCACTGACAGGGACAGAGAGCAACTGCTTCATACCATTTGTTGAAATTTGCGCGAGGTTCGGCAGGTAAAACAGCTTATTTCCAGAAAAATCAGTCAACGGCAGAGGCTGCGCAAAGTTTTGCCGCAGCAATTCGGCAAATTCTTTGACGCTGACAGTCGAGTACTTGTATTCCATCCGATTGAGTTCAAGCAAATGCTTATCTGAAAGCATTTTGGCAAACTGTGCCCCATCCATTCTGTCCACCTCGCAGTTGATACTTATTGATACTATATAGTATCAATATATCGATTCTTTATAAAAAAGTCAACCGAAACAGGCCGAACCAACTTTTTTCCATACTCTCCGTCAAAATTCCCGTGGTTCCGTCACGGATCACATCTCCATCGGCTTATTCCCCACTTCGTCCAGATACGCATTCAAAAATTCCGCTGCAAGGCTGTTGGGACGGATGTTTTCTCTGGCTTCCTGTGGGGTGAACCACTTGCAGCGATCCACTTCGTGGTTGATATGCAGCGCCTTTGCGGTTCTGACGAAAGCCGTAAAGTTGCACATCAGCGTGTTGGACGGCTCAAAAAACTTGGTACGGTTGAACCGGAGGTGTTCTACTTCCAGCCCGGTTTCTTCCCGAACCTCCCGCACCACGGCATGTTCTTCTGCCTCACCGCGGTTCACATACCCGGCCACAAGAATATAAGAGAGCTTACCGTACTGCTGGATGAGCAGGATTTTCCCGGTCTCCTCATCCACAACAATCATGCTGACTGCCACATTGTACATCGGGAACCGGTATTGCTGGCATTTCGGGCAATAAGGCACAATGCCCTCTTCTTCCAGTTCTTTTTCAATCAATGCCGTACCGCATTCAAAGCAATGCTTCTGAATCATTTTTACACTCCAAACACTGTTTTCGTCAGCCGGATACCTGCTGCCGTTTTCATCGTATGTTCCATAAAGGTTCGGATTGCCTGCTGGTCGTACCCGCTTTCGGACGCATTGACGATATAATCTGCCTCAATCAGAATCTGATAGTCAATGCCGTTGATCTGCGCCGGACTATGGTGGTGCCCTACCAGATAGGCCACCCGGTCGATCTGTTCTGCTGTCATGCCGGTATCCGCCAAGAACTCCCGCACCAGCGGGGCACCCTCCTGCTCCTGATATTTACCATTGGTATTGCCATACTTTTGGCGGCAGAGCGGGCAGGCGATATCGTGGGTGATGGCCGCCACCTCCAGAATAAACTGCGTGTCTGCGTCCAGCCCCTCCAGTTCACCAATGGTTTTGGCATAGGTCCACACGCAGCTCAGGTGCGTGATGTCATGGATATTCCCTTCGGAAAAGGCGATCATCTTTTCCATGATCTGTGCAATGGTCATCATTTGTTTTCACTCCCGTTTTTAATACTTAAATGTTCACCTTGATAAACGCGAACTTGTCGGGGCGAGGCCCCTCCATCTTGCTGCCGCAAGACCGTTCTGTCACTTAAAAGCCCCACTGGGGCTTTCATTGTTCCGCTTCGCTCCACAAACGCGAATTTGTTATTCTCCTATGGAGGTACCGCTATCGTCTTTAAGACCACAAATCGCAACTATACCATTATTTTTATAACTCA
>NZ_JAJEQL010000052.1:0-9369 GCF_020687345.1 Faecalibacterium butyricigenerans | reverse complement strand
GAAGAATCCATTGAAGGCCAGATTCGTGAATGCACTGCCTATGCGGAAAAGAACGGCATCACCATCGTCAAGCACTACATTGACCGTGCTATCTCTGCCAAGACGGACAACCGCCCGGAGTTTCAGCAGATGATTAAGGACAGTGACAAGAAGCTGTTTGACATCGTGCTGGTCTGGAAGTTGGATCGTTTTGCCCGGAACCGCTACGACAGTGCCCGGTACAAGACCCAGCTGAAGAAGAACGGTGTCAAGCTCATGTCTGCCACCGAGATCATCTCCGAGGGACCGGAGGGCATCATTCTGGAATCGGTGCTGGAAGGTTATGCCGAGTATTATTCCGCTGACCTGTCTGAAAAGGTCATTCGTGGCATGACCGAAAACGCACTGAAGGGAAAGTTCACTGGCGGTGCCATTCCCTTTGGCTACATCATCAACGCAGACCACCGCTTTGAAATCGACCCGTTGACTGCTCCCTTTGTGGCAGAAACCTTCCAGCGGTACAACGATGGCCAGACCATGCGGGAAATTCGGGATTGGCTGAACGAAAAGGGCGTCAAGAACCAGCGTGGCGGGCTGATGACCTTCAACACCATTCAGCATATGCTGAACAATCGCCGCTACATCGGGGAGCTGAAATATCGTGATGTTTTGATTCCCGATGCGATTCCCTCCATTGTGTCCGCAGAGCTTTTCAACGATGTGCAGGAAAAGATCGCCAAAAACAAAAAAGCCCCTGCCCGTAGAAAGGCAGAGGATGACTACCTGCTCACCACCAAGCTGTTCTGCGGCTACTGTGGGGCGTTGATGTTTGGCGAAAGCGGCACAAGCCGGACGGGTGAAGTCCACCGCTACTATAAATGTGCCACTGCCAAAAAGCACAAGGGCTGCAAGAAAAAGACCGTCCGCAAACAGTGGCTGGAAGATCTGGTGGTCAACCAGACCATGCAGCTTGTGAAAGACGATGCCGCTATGGAATCCATCATCGCCAAGGTGATGGAACTGCAAAACAAGGAGAATACCAACATTCCCCTTTATAAAAAGCAGCTCCGGGATGCAGAATCCGGTATCCAGAATATGCTCAATGCGATTCAGGCCGGTATCCTGACCAGCTCCACCAAGGAGCGGTTGGAGCAGCTGGAAGAAACCAAGCGTGAGCTTGAAGCACGCATTGCGGAAGAAAAGCTGGCGAAGCCGAAAGTGACCGAAGAATTTATCAGGTTTTGGCTGCTGCGGTTCCGTAAGCTGGACATGAGCCTGAAAGACCAGCGGCAGGCACTAGTGGATACCTTCATCAATGCGATTTACCTGTATGATGATAAGGTTTTGATAACCTTCAACTATAAAGAAGGAACACAGACCGTCACCTTTGGGGAAGCGGCAGAAGCCGCATCAAAGGGAAATGGTTCGGATTTGGATTGCTTTACTGCACCATCTTCTGAAAAAGACCTTGTAGACTTTTAAAGTTTACAAGGTCTTTTTTTGCTTTCCGACAGAAAGATGCTGGTCGGGCCTCTTTCTGGATCCGACCACCGCATACGCTGTCCCTGCATCGTGAGAGAATGAAAGCTGCACAAAGAAGATTGAAGTCTATGTGCAATATGCACAATAAGTTTTCCGCAACAAAATACAGAAGTAGGTATTTGGCTCTAAGACCAGACAACTTTATCAATAAAATCGAAAAATCTGTTGACTTGAAATCATCCGGAATGTTATCCTAGGGTCAACAAAAGCACCGTCAGGTGCCAGCCACTACACGAAAAAAGGCAAACAAAAAGGAGAGTAAAATGATGAAAACGCGTATTGCGGCGTTGGTCACCGCCGGTGTCCTCGCTTTGTCGATGCTCACTGGCTGCGGAAGCAAGCAGGAGAGCTGGAAAGTCACCTGCCCGTGGGCACCGTCTGGTGTGGCAGCGATGGTCAGCCAGAAGGCAGCCGCCAAGTCCCCGGACTACTCGGAGAAAAAGATCACGCTGGTGGCAGAGGCTGTCAAGGGCGACGCCGCCACCGTCAATACTTGGGTGGCCAGCACCAAGGCAAACGACAAGGAGCTGGTCTTTGCCGGTGAGGGACTGTTCGCCATCACCGAGACGCTGGACCCGGCCAAGCTGCAGTTCAGCTACGACGATTTCGAGTTTGTGGAGAACCTGTATTCTTCCGTCTTTGTCCTGTCTGCCGATTCTTCCCTGAACCTGAAGAGTCTGGACGATCTGGAAGCCTACGTCAAGGCGGGCAACCCCGTGTCTGTGGCTGTCAACGGCGCGACCGGCTCGGAGGCCTTCCTTGCAGCGGCGCTGTTTGGCTCGATGGGTGCCGGCGATCAGCTGAAGCTGACCCCGTACCAGTCCGCCGCAGAGGCTGCACAGGCTGTGGCAAAGGGCGAGACGAACTTTGCAGTCTCGCATCAGTCCCAGATCCTTGAGACCTACCAGCAGGGCGGCGTTGACGTGGTCTGCGCATTCGACGACAAGGCCATCGAAAACGGCCCCTTCGCAGGGGTCGAGGGCGTCGGTGCCAAGGGCTATCCCTACTTCCGCAACCGCTGCTTCGTTATGGCTCGCAAGGGCACCGACGCGGCAAAGGTGGCCGAGCTGAAGGAGCTGTACGACAAGATCCTCGCCGATCAGGAGATGGTCGAGTGGCTGAACGACACCATGCTGCTGGAAGTTGACACCATGACCGAGGACGATGTGAAGGCTCACATCGAGAACGTCAAGAGCATCGTCGAGCAGTATAAGGACATCGTGGCGGGCTGATAACAGGCCCTCTATAGCGAAAAAGGCTGAAGCAGGGGGGAGGGGAAAGCCCTGACCCCCTGCTTTTGTGTTTCAAAAAGGAGTGGAAACAGGTGAAAAATCTGATAGAACGCATCGAAACAAGGCTGGACGGATGGGGTGCGAAGCTCGAGGAGAAGAACATCGAGTACCCCGTTGACCTGATCTGCGGCATTCTGTTTCTGGTCATCGGCATCGTGCTGCTGCTCATCATGCCCCAGCAGGTGCAGATCTCGGAAAAGGACGTTGTGAACGGCCGCGCCTTCCCGACGATGCTGGTCTGGCTCATGCTGGCCATGAGCGCCCTTCTGGTGGGCCGGGAGGCATACAACATGGTGATGCACCGCCCGGTCAAAACGAAAACGCTGAATCTCCTGGTGGAAGCAAAAGCGCTGGTCATCGTCCTCATTCTGGTGGTCACCTATCTGCTGGCAGAGATCACGGGTCTGTTCGTGGTGGGTGCTGTGTTCTGCGCGCTGGCCTTCCTGCTGTTTTTCCGCTGCAAGAAGCCCCTCTACTACGCCATCACCGTCTCGATGGCCGTCCTGATCTGGGTCGTGTTCCACTTTGTTCTGAATGTCAGTTTCTGAGGAGGCAGAATATGGGTTTGTTTGATTTTATCGGCCCGGCCTCCGGGCTGCTCTTCACCCTCGAAAATATCGTCTGGATCAACCTCGGTGTCTTTATCGGCTGCGTGTTCGCAGCCATCCCGGGCCTGAGCGTTATCCTCTGCATCATCCTGTTCCTGCCCGTCACCTACACCATGAGGGCGATCCCCGGCATGATGTTCCTTCTGGGTATCTACTGTGCGGGCGGATACGGCGGCTCGGTGTCGGCCATCCTCATCAACACGCCGGGCACGCCCCACGCAGCGGCCACCATGCTGGACGGCCACCCGCTGTCCAAGATGGGCCGCACGAAAGCAGCGCTGAAGATCGCGCTCTACGCCTCCACCTTCGGCGGCATCTTCTCGGCGCTGGTCCTGCTCTTCCTCGGCCCGCAGGTGGCTAAAATTTCGGCACAGCTGGGCACGGCAGAGTACTTCATGGTCTGCCTGTTCGGCATGACCATCATCGCAGGCGTCTCGGGTAAGAGCCTCGTCAAGGGCATCATCGCCGCCTGCCTCGGCCTTCTCATCTCCTGCGTGGGCGCAGACCCTATGACCAGCTACGACCGTTTTACCTTCGGCATTCCCCGTTTGTATCTGGGTCTTGACCTTGCCGTCACCCTCATCGGCCTGTTCGCACTGGTGGAGATCATCGGCAAGGCGGAGCTGAAGCGGAGCGAGCTGAACCTCCACGCCGGAAAGATCGGCAACGACGACGGCAAGATCACAAAGGATGAGTACAAGCGGATGCTCCGCCCGGTGCTCATCGGCTCTCTCATCGGCTCCTGCGTGGGCATCGTGCCCGGCACCGGTGCTTCGGAGGCCTCGTGGTTCTCCTACAACACCGCAAAGAATATGTCCAAGCACCCGGAAGAGTTCGGCCACGGCTCTGTGGAGGGCGTTGCGGCGGCTGAGTCGGCCAACAACGCCGTCTGCGGCGCGACCCTCATCCCCCTGCTGACGCTGGGCATCCCCGGCGACGGCTGCGTGGCCATTATGCTGTCCGCTCTGATGATCAACGGCCTGAACCCCGGCCTCTCGCTCTTTACCACGGATGGCCCCATCATGTATGCCATCATGCTGGGCCTCATCCTCGTGAACATCTTCATGTTCCTGCAGGGCAAGTATCTGACCAGCCTGTTCGCAAAGGTCGTCTCCATCCCCCAGCAGATCCTGACCCCCATCATCGTCATCTTCTGCTTTGCCGGTGCTTACTCGGTGAACAGCAGCTATTTCGACCTGAGCGTTGCGCTGGTGTTCGGCGTGATGGCGTGGTTCATGCGTAAGCTGGAGCTGCCCGCAGTCCCTGTGCTGCTGGGCATGGTGCTGGGCAACATGACGGAGACCAATTTCCGCCGCGCCCTGCTCATCTCGGACGGAAGCCCCAGCATCTTCTTTGGCAGCGTGTACTGCTGGATCTTCATTGCGCTGATCGTGGTGGTCATCCTCGGCATCCTGCGCGGCAAGATGAAGGAAGCAAAAGTGAAACAGTAAAGAAAGGGAAAAAACCGTGGCATATAACATCATTTTTTATTTCAGTGACCAGCAGCGCTGGGACACCTGCGGCTGCTTCGGTCAGCCGCTGAACATCACGCCCAATCTGGACGAGCTGGCAGCGGAGGGCGTGAAGTTTGACAATGCCTTTTCGCCCCAGCCGGTGTGCGGACCCTGCCGCGCCCTGTTCCAGACCGGCAAATACCCCACCGAGACCGGCTGCTTCCGCAACAACCTGATGCTGCCCTCCCAGATCAAGACACTGGGCGAGTACATGGAAAAGGATGCCGGGTATGAGACGGCCTACATCGGCAAGTGGCATCTGGCCTCGGACGGCGAGCTGGAGAAAAAGCCGACCATCGACCACACCATCACGGCGGTCCCGCTGGAGCTGCGCGGCGGCTATACCGGCTACTGGCGCGCTGCGGACGTGCTGGAATTTACCTCCCACGGCTACGACGGCTATGTGTTCGATGAAAACAATAACCGCATCGACTTCAAGGGCTACCGCGCCGACTGCATCAACCAGTTTGCGCTGGACTACCTCGACCAGTACACCGGCGAAAAGCCCTTCTTTATGACGGTGTCGCAGATCGAGCCGCACCATCAGAACGACCATAACCACTACGAAGGCCCCGACGGCTCCAAGCAGCGGTTTGCCAATTTTGTTCTGCCCGAGGATCTGAAGGCTCTGGGCGGCAACGCAGCGGAGGAGTACCCGGACTATCTGGGTCAGTGCGCCAGCCTCGATGAGAACCTTGGCAGGCTGGTGGCAAAGCTGAAGGAAAAGGGTCTGTATGACAACACCGTCATCCTCTACGCCTCCGACCACGGCTCCCACTTCAAGACCCGCAACCGCGACGCGCACCTGAACGGCTACGACGACTACAAGCGCTCCTGCCACGACGGCTGCCTGCACGTGCCGCTGGTCATCTGCGGCGGCCCGTTCAAGGGAGGCCGGGAAGTGACCGAGCTGGTCAGCACCGAGAGCATCCCCAAGACTCTGCTGGCTCTGGCGGGCGTGGAGGTCGGCGACAGGATGATCGGCGAAAATCTGCTTGACGTGGTGGAAAAGAAGAACGATAATAGAGCAAACGAGGTCTTTGCACAGATCTCGGAGAGCCGCTGCGGACGCTGCATCCGCACGGCGGACTATATGTACTCTGTCTATGCCCCCGGCGTCAACGGCGGCGAGGCTGCGGCATCGGATGTCTATGCGGATGATTTCCTCTACGACATGAAGAAGGACCCGTGGCAGCTGAACAACGTGGTGGCAGACCCCGCATACGCTGTGGTCAAGGCAGAGCTTCGGGAGCGCCTGCTGAACTGGATCGAACGCGCAGAGGGCGCCCGTCCCACCATCACCGACTGAAAAGGAGCGCCTGCCCATGCTCTCGGCTGTTGAGAAAAAATCCGATCAGGTCTACCGCTGGCTTCTGGCCTATATCGACGAGAACAAGTTCTCCGGAAACCAGCGCCTTCCCTCGGAAAATGCCCTCTGCCGGAAGCTGGGCGTCAGCCGGGAGACGATCCGGGTGGCCATCGACCGTCTGGTGAAAGAGGGCCTTGTCTACAAGCTCAAGGGCAGCGGGACCTATTTCCACCGGGAAAAGGTGATGACGCGGGACCTGAACACCGACGATGCGCTCTATAAGATCGGCCTTATTTTGCAGGGACAGGATACCAGCGCCAACTCGGGCCTCATCGAAGGGGTGCGCAGCGTCCTGACACAGGAGCAGGTAGACCTTCACGTCTTCCTGACCGACAACAAGTTCTGCAACGAGCGCCGCTGTCTGGAAACGGTGGTGCACCAGAACTTCCACGGCTTTATCGTGGACGGCGTGAAGTCGAGCATCCTCAGCCCGAATCTTGACTGCTACAAGGAACTCTACCGGCGCAGGATTCCGGTGATCTTCTACAACAACTTCTATCGGAATCTGCGCTGCCCCCGGGTGACCATCAACGATATAGAATGCGCCCATCAGCTGATCGGGCGTCTGATGGATGCCGGGCACAGCCACATCGCCGGCATCTTCGTGTACGACAACTACCAGAGCGTGGAGAAGTTTCAGGGGATGGCGGAAGCGATGCGCAGCCGCGGGCTGGAGCTGAACGATGACTATATCAAGTGGTGTATTTCGGACGAAGCCCACAACGAAAGCTATGTCCGCGCCATCGAACGGTTCCTGAAGAGCATCCCCAAATGCACCGCGATCGTCTGCTGCAACTACATCATCTATCGACTGGTCATCAAGACTTTGCAGAAGATGGGGAAGAGCGTGCCCGAAGATTATTCGCTGGTCTGTTTCGATTATTCCGAAGAAACCTATCGGCAGGAGGATGTCACCTGCTCGGTGGAGCAGGGCTTCGAGATGGGGCGTCAGCTTGCACTGCGCCTTATGGAGATGATCTCCACCGGCGAATGCGATGACCGGAACTATACCTATGTCATGAAGCCCATCCTCTACGATGGCCATTCCATCCGGAAGATCCAGAAGGCAAAATAAAAATTCTCCCGGAGGCAGTCCTGCTCTCCGGGAGAATCTCTTTATCGGCCCTGTTGTGCCAGAAAATGTGCCGCAGTCTGCAGGCGTGGAAGTGCGTAGGAGAAGAAATGCCGGTATGCTGTGCAGAAGCGGTTGCTTCCGGAGGCATCCCAGTCACGCTTGCAGCCGCCCCGGCAGAGCAGCCGGTAAGGGCAGACGGCGCATTCGGCCGGACGTTTGCGGCCCTGCGCCAGAAAGGTCTGGCTCGTGGGAGAAGCAAGTGCAGCTTCGACGGTGCAGCGGCTCAGGTCGCCCAGCTTCCACTCATCCAGAACATAAAAGTCGCAGGGATAAAGGCTTCCGTCCCCTTCCACCGTGAGATAATGGCCGCAGGAGCCGGAGGAAGCGCAAGAGGTAGGCGGCGTTCCCAGCAGGATGCGCAGATAATCCTCAAAATTGCGGACGCTGACGTAATTGCCCTGCTGCAGCTGCTGATACCAGACATCAAAAACGCCGCACAGAAACCGGCCATAAAGCTCCGGCGTCAGGGAATAGGCCTGTCCGCCGACGGTGTCGAGCGGGTCGAGACAGGGGATGAACTGCAGATTGTGCCGCCCCAGCGCGCAGAGGCTCTGGAAGGCGCGCTGGGGCTTTCTGGCCAGCTGGCCGGTCACGACACAGAGCAGGTTCGTTTCGACCCCGTAGGCATCCAGCAGCCCAAGGGTATGAGTCGCTCTGTCCCATGTGCCATGTCCGGCAGCGTCCAGCCGGTAGAGGTCGTGGACCTCCTGTGTGCCGTCCAGAGAGAGGCCCACGAGGAAAGAGTTGGCTTTGAAAAAGGAGGCCCACGCCTCATTCAGGCCGATGCCGTTGGTCTGGATGCTGTGGAACACCGAGAGGCTGCGCTTCAAGGAGCGCTCCGTTTCCAGAAAGAACTGAAAAAACTCCAGCCCGGCAAGGGTCGGTTCGCCGCCCTGAAACAGAAAATGGACGCTGCCGCCGTCCTCGGTGGCGGCGAAGGCCTTTTCGATCAGCTCTCTTGCCATTTCGTGGGAGAGCAGCCCCATGTTTTTGCAGGCCCGGCTGCTGGAAACATCGTCATAAAAGCAGTATCGGCAGCGCAGGTCGCACAAACTGGATGCTGGCTTGACGAGGAATGTATTGTGTTTCATAGGGATACCCTCCGTGTTTTTCATTTCCTGAAACAAGGATACCGGAAAACACGGGCTTTCGCAAGCAGTAACGGACAAAAGCTGTTTGAAATACCGATAAAACCAAAATAGTTGTCAGAAATGAAAAAAGGAGCAGAAAACTTGCATGGATGAAAATAAAACATACAGTATGCGGTCGGCACGGCTTTGGAAGCTGTTTTTAAGCACATTGTACATCAGCAGCTTTACCTTCGGCGGCGGCTTTGTCATCGTGACCTTTATGAAGAAGAAATTTGTGGATGAGCTGCACTGGATCGATGAGCAGGAAATGCTGGACATGACCGCGCTGGCGCAGTCCTCGCCGGGTGCCATCGCCGTCAATGCGGCGATTCTGGTGGGCTGGCAGGTAGAGGGGCTGGTCGGGATGCTCGTGGCGGTGCTGGGGACCATCATTCCGCCCATGGTCATCCTCTCGGTCGTCTCGGTGTTCTACAGCGCCTTTGCCTCCAACCACTATATTGCCCTGCTGCTCAAGGGGATGCAGGCCGGTGTGGCGGCGGTCATTCTGGATGTGGTGTTCGACCTTGGCAGCAAGGTGCTGAAGACCCGCTCATGGGTGTATATTGTCCTGATGGCGGCGGCATTTATCGCCAATACGGTGTTTCATGTCAATGTGGTCGTGGTCATCCTTGCCGCAGCGGCATTCGGCGTGGTGCGGGCGCTGGCCCAGTGGAAAAAAGGCGGTGCAAAATGATCTACGTTCAGCTTTTTCTCAGCTTTTTGCAGGTGGGGATGTTCAGTGTGGGCGGCCTGCTTGGCCCGGACGGCATCCTCGTCCGCAGCGCTGACCTGCTGAACAC
>NZ_JAJEQL010000051.1:0-9791 GCF_020687345.1 Faecalibacterium butyricigenerans | reverse complement strand
GAGTCCAGAGGTAGGGAGGGGGGAGTCGAAACACCCCTCCCTGCCTCTGGCCCGCGCGGAGCGCAAGCCGCTTGACCAAAAGAAAAAACTTAACCCGCGCCACCAGCGCGAGAATCCTTTGATTCTATAAACTCCAAGAACCCATCCAGCTCCCGCTGGTTTCGTATCATCACATACTTTTCAGGATACTCTTCCCCGATCCTCTCCATCTCCGCCCGCTTTTTGGCGGTACGTCCATCGTGGAGGATCCAGCGGACAAACTCCGCGTCGATTTTTTCTTCGCACCCGGGCGCAGACGACTCCCTCACACGGCCTTTGTTCTGCTGCCAGCGCCGTACCGCCCGCCAGAGGCAGACCAGCGGCGAAAACCAGAGCACGATGATTTTATCCGCTTCTTCCAGCCGCCGGGCATAGCAGGTCTTTCTATAATTGCCGTCGATGACCCAGCCGCCTGCGTTCTCGTCGAGAAACTGCCGGACAATGGCTTCTTCCTCGGCGAAGGGCCGCTCCACCCAGCCGGGCAAAAAATGTACGGTGTCCATGTGGAGCACCGGCAGGCCGTATGTTTCGCCCAGACGCTTTGCCAGCGTGGATTTTCCGCTGCCGCTGGTTCCCAGAATTGCGATCTTCATATCTGCCTCCTTTTTCCTTATATAAATAGACGTATCCGTCAGTATACGCCCGCTGCCCTGCGGCGTCAAGTTCCGGCTTGACATTTCGCCTCCCGGCCCGTATGCTATAATCACAGAAACCATGATAGGAGGTCTTGCAGATGGCATCTCCCCAAAAACGTGTCAATCCTCTGCTTATCGTCTTACTGGCCGTGCTGTTCGCCGCGGCTGTCGCCGTGGGCGTGGTCTTTGCAAAGCTCCACAGCAAAGTCGCCGCCCTGCAAAGCGGCGCATCCTTCACGCTCCGCTACGAGATCACCCCCAACAGCCCCCAGACGCCCCCGCTGCTGAGCATCCTGAACCGGGTGAACGCCTCCAGCGGCAGCGTCAGCGGCCAGTATGCCCCCGGCAGGCTGCAGCTGTCCTTCTACCAGCTCAACGCGGACGGCTCGGTCAAGGCGTCTCCCTTCACCCGGGTGTACATCGACGCAGAAGAGACCCTCTTCGACGTCGGCCAGCTCTACACCGTCCTGCGCCAGTCGGTCACAGATAAGCTCTCCATCGCAGGCGTTCTGCTGCCGGATTGGAGTCTGGGCGACTACATCTCCCAGACGCAGGCCGCCGCTGTGCTGGGCGTCGAGACCGACACCGTCGAGCTGCAGGAGCTTTCCGGCTTCACCCTCTCTCTCAAAGGGCTGAAAAAGACTTCCCCCTCCGGCGCACGGGACGGCTACCGTTATTATCAGTTTCCCGCCGCAGCCGATGGCACGACCCTCGTGCTGGGCTTCCCGATGGACAGTCTCTTCTCGGACACCACCCCTGTCCACATCCTGCTGACCATCCCGGAGCACAACGTCCACATCCAGCTCACCGGCACTGTTACCGCCGCTAAGACTGTTCTCTCTCCCCCGGCCTCCCGGATGAACGACGGCGACATCGCCACGCTGGCCCAGATCCGCCAGAGCCTTGAAGCCATCTGGAAGATGATCCAGTCGGCCACCCAGACCACAAACTGACCCATCAAAAAAGCAGACGCACTTCCGCGTCTGCTTTTTTGATGGCTCTATTCTATAAAGAGGAGAGAATTTCTTCTCAGTAATGGATGACATTGCCCGCGCTGCGGATGCAGGCCAGCACCGGCCCGGCCTCCGGGCTGCGGAAGTAGTCGAGGCTGGTCTGGGGCAGCAGGGTCTTCAGCGTTTCCCAATCGCCGGACTGCAGGCACTGGCGGACCGTGGAGGCGCTGATGGCTTTGCCGTCTGCCTCCTTGCGGGGCACAACGATGCATTCGATGCCTGCCTTGGGCAGCTGCTCACACATGATCTTATTGTAAAGGCCCGTCACCTGACTGGTCGGCTCTTCGCCCACATAGCGGGCGGTGATATTCAGAGCTTTTGCGATTTTGGTAAACACCGCCAGATCCAGCCGGGCGTGGCCGTCGATGACCGCGGCTTCGTCCTTCAGGAAATAGCTGGGGAAGGTGGCGTTGGAGATGATATAAGGGCCGCTGTCGTGGAGCACGACGTTGGGCAGATGGGCCACCCCCGCCTCCACTAGCCTTTTGCGCACCGCAAAGGGCACGAGGCTGGCATCCTCGCTGACCACGAAGAGGTGGAGGGTATCGCAGGCAGCCGCAGCTTTTTCCACGAGGTACTGGTGGCCGAGGGTGAAGGGGTTGGCATTCATGACGAGGGCCGCGCTCTTTCCCCCGGTCTTTGTCTTTTCGAGTGCGCGCAGATAGGCCCCGAAGCCGTCCCTGCGGTTCTCCATAAAGACGAGGGTGTCCTCCACTCGGGCGATCTCATAGAAGCCGAGGTCGCCGAAGAATCTTGCGCTTTTCACCTTGGTGTATAAAAACAGGTGCAGATTTCCCCGCGCACACTGCACCTCGATGAGGTGGGTGATGATCTGGTTCAGCAGGCCCTCGCCCTGATGGGCACTGCTGACCGCAAAGCACCGCAGGGTGTTGCCGAAGCAGCTGCCCGTGCCGATGACATTGTACTCCTCGTCGAACATGGCGCAGATGTAGTCCAGATTGCCGTCGCGGCGGATGCCCTCCTGCTGCAGCAGCGCATCGATCTGGGCCAGAACGATCCGATCGGTCGGGCAGACCTGCGAAATGGTATATTCACTCATCGTCATTCCCCTCCGTCGTGATAAAATGGAGCAGATAGGTCAGCGCCAGCAGGTCGGCACTGCCGCCGGGCGAAAGATTCTCCGCGATGAAGCGGTCATCCAGCGCCGCCAGCGCGTCCCTGTCCGGGTAGGGCGTCTCGGCCAGAAGGGCCTTCAGCTCCTCGGCGAGGGCTAGTTGACGCGCCCGGCTCGAACGGGCGATGATGTTGGTGTCGGTGCTGCCGGCCAGAATCGCCAGCAGCGCCCCGCCGCCTGCCCGGTCGAAGTCATAGCCCTTGGCAAGTCCGGCTTCCAGCGTCGGCAGGCCGATGTTCAGCACAGCAGGAAGCCCGGCCTCCACCTGCCCCCGCACGCCGGTGATGCCGTATTCGGCATAAAGTTTCTGGCCTGTGGTGGCGGCGTTTTCCGCCGTGACATCCGCAAAGTCCTTTTCGGTAAGGCCCGCCGTCATGGCGGACACCTCGGCCAGCACCCGGGCTGCATCGGCCCAGAGTGCACGGTCGAGACGGCCCAGCGCCGCACAGACGATGCCCACCGAAAAGACAGCGCCCTTGTGGGTGTTGACGCCGCCGGTGGCCTCCAGCATCTCCCCCTCTGCTTCACAGCCCAGAGGACGCAGGGCCTCGAAGGTCTCGGAGGCGGGCCGCTCTGCCGTGCCGCGGCCCATCCGGGCACAAGCTTCAAAATAGGGGTAGAGGGCGGCGGCGCTGTCCATGAAGGTAAAGACATCCATATCCTTGTGGCTGCCGCTGTTCCGCCGGTCTACAAGGCCGGGCTTCGGGGTGGTCGTCACCTCATACAGCAGAGCGCGGACAGACAGACGGGCCGCGTCAGCGATGTCCTGCGCATCCCGGGCATCGGTCAGGATCTCAGTGGTTTTTTCCTGCAATTCTGCCACGGTGTGGACGCGGCGGCTGCTGCACACCTTGGCTGGCCCGCCGCAGATCAGGCAGCGGCGCCCCTCAAGATGCAGCTCCTCCCGGTCCACCTTCCGCCCATCCGGGCGGATGACGTCCATATCAAAGAGCCGCCCCAGCGGTGTGGCGTCCTCGATGTCGGTGGTGAATTTCTTAATGGTCAGCGGGTCGGCGTCCAGCACATAGAACGCCTCGCAGCCCGTGACCTCCCGGATGGCGTCCTCCCGCAGTGGCACCAGCTTCGCCCGCAGGAACTGCTGACGCAGCAGCTGACACCCCCGCGCAAAGCCCCGCCGGATGAGGGGTGAATCCTTCACCGGGCCGCAGATGTTCATGGTAAAGCAGATGAGGGGCTTGTGGTACTGGGCCAGCAATGCCTGCTGGTGCTGCACCCGGCGCTCCCGCGCATCCAGCATCTGGACCAGCGAAACAGTTGTCTCCATTTTCTTCTCCTCTCAACGATGCTTCTTGAGCATATCCATAAAAAGCTGCACCTGCGGCAGGGCTGCAGCGTCCCTCTGGCAGAAAATATAGGTGCGTCGGACGAACGGCTCGCCATTCTCGAAGGTGCAGGGCTTGACGCTTCCCTTGAATCCATCCAGCGCCACTTCCGGCATCAGCGCCCAGCCGAGACCCCGCTCCACCATCTCGCGGCAGACCATGATGTTGTCCACCACAAAGTTGCCTGCGTCGTTGGTCACACCGTTCTCGTAGCGCCAGCGGGCCATCTGGGCGCTGATGGTAGCGTCGCTGCTGTGGTCGATATAGAGGTAGTCGGAGATGGGACGGTCCTTGTTCTCCTCGCTGCAGATGAGGCAGATGTTTTCCTGCGAGAGTAGGAACTGGGTGCCATCCCACGGGTACTCGCCGCGCAGCACCGCAACGTCCAGCGATAAGTCCAGCATCTGCTGGTAGATGTTCCGGCTGTGGCCAGTGGCGATGTCGAGACGGACTTTCGGGTAGGCCCTGTGGTACTCTGTCAGCACCTCGGGCAGGCGGTAATAGGAGAAGTTCACCGAGATGCCCGCCCGCAGGGTGCCGCAGGCCTCGCCCTGGATCGAGGCCAGCTGGCGGCGCATCTTCTCCATCTCCCGGGCAGCGGCGGCGCTGTGGAGCAGCACCTGCTCCCCCGCCGGTGTGAAGCGGATGCCCTGCCGCGAGCGCAGCACGATCTCCACCCCAAGCTCCTGCTCCAGTGCCTTGATACGCTTGGACAGCGCCGACTGGGTCATATACAGCTTATCCGCTGCATGGGTGATGTTGCGGGTCTCGTCCAGTGCGTGCAGAAGCTCGTAATCTTTTTCGTCCATCGTGGCTCTCCCCTCATGCCTTAACTTTTCTTATCATTCCTGTTCGCGCTCTGTCCCGGCGCATTTTCGTCTCGTTCCATACCTGTTATTCATAATACAACAGATTTTTCCAAATGAAAAGGGGGATATTCGCCTTGATTTTCCGGAAAGTCCATTCCGAAATGGAATGTTACTGCATCCAACATTTCTTCTTTTCCGGAATATGCCCTTCGGCACGTCCTCCTTGTGGAAAACTGCCTGCTTCTGTGCTACAATAAGCCCAGACGAACACGACCTTCTTCCGAAAGGAGTCCTCCCATGCGCACCGTTCCACTCACCCATCAGCGCGTCACCATCCAAGACGACTTCGACCTCGACAAGATCCTCGAAAGCGGCCAGTGCTTCCGCCCCCGGAAGCTGGCCGACGGGCGCTGCCGCTTCGTTTCCGGCAAAGCGCTGCTCTATCTGACCCCGCTGGGCTGTGGGCAGTACGACGCCGCATGGTACGGCGCGGACTGGGATGTCTGGGCCGGATATTTCGATTTAGGCCGCAGCTACGCCGCCTTGCGGCAGAGTCTGGCGGGCCAGAGCGCTTATCTCGACGCAGCGCTGGCCTTCGGGCAGGGCATCCGGGTGCTGCGTCAGGACCCGTGGGAGATGCTCGTCACCTTCATCATCTCCCAGCGCAAGAGCATTCCGGCCATCCGCACCGCCGTCGAGCAGCTGGCCCGGTGCTGCGGCGATCCGCTCTGTGCAGAGGGCGATGAGGTCTTCCTCTTCCCCACCCCGGAGCAGCTCTGCGACCTCACGGAAGCGCAGCTGACGGGCTGCGGGCTGGGCTACCGCACCCGCTACATCCAGCACGCCGCCGCGCAGGCCGCCGCCCGCACCCTCGACCTCGATGCGCTGGTCGGCCTCCCCGACGACGCCCTCTTTTCCCGCCTGCTCACGCTGGACGGCGTCGGCAAAAAAGTCGCCAACTGCGTCTGCCTCTTCGGCTATGGCCGCACCGCGATGGCCCCCATCGACGTCTGGATCCAGCGTCTCATCGACGAGGAATTTGGCGGGCGCGACCCCTTCCCCGCCTACGGCCAGCAGGCTGGCATCGTGCAGCAGTATCTGTTCTACTATAAGCGCAGCATTTCCACGCAGAAAAAATGAAAAAAACTGTTGACAACCGGGTCTCGGGCTGGTATAATAATCAACGTCGTCAGGGATGACACACCAGCTTTGGGGGATTAGCTCAGCTGGGAGAGCGCTTGCATGGCATGCAAGAGGTCAGCGGTTCGATCCCGCTATTCTCCACCAAAAAAGCACTGTACTTCGCAGGAAGTACGGTGCTTTTCTTTTTGCTGAAGCCGATTTTTTGGGGCTGTATTGCTTCGCCCGCACCATTTTCAGGCTTTTGCAGGCAGTTCCTATACACCCCCCAATTTTTGACTTTACACCGTTTTCAAAAAAGAATATTTGCCGCCTGGCTGTTCAGCAGACAGCTGCATCATCCCCCTCAATGTACGGCGTAAGGTCGAAGTTGAACGTAATATTGAGCTGATTTGTCAGGCTCAGGAGCCGAACTGCTCCTCTTCCATCTACAGTGCGCTCAGCGGGAGCGCACCATTTTATTTTCTTCCAGCTTTTTGATGGCCCACGCACCCAGCCAGCCGCAGGCAGTGCCCAGCACCGCGCCGCCCAGAATATCCGTCGGAAAGTGGACGCAGAGGTACATCCGGGAGAACGCGATCAGCACTGCCAGCGGCAGCGCTGCCATTGCCCACCGCTTTTTCCCTGCCAGCCAGAGAGCCGTCACCGACGCGAAGGATGCCGCCGTGTGCCCCGAGGGGAAGGAAAAATCCTCCGGGCGGGGGATAAGAAGCTCCACCTCCGTGAGGACGTCGCAGGGGCGGATACGGCCCACCATCGGCTTGAGAAGGATATTGCAGAGGACGGCGTCGAAGAGCAATGCCGCCGCCAGCACCCAGCCCGCCCGCCGCGTCCGGCGGAAGGCCAACAGCAGAGCGGTCAGCGCCAGCCAGACAAAACCGGAGTCGCCCAGATGGGTGAAAAAGCGCATGACTCCGTCCAGCGCAGGTGTGCGCAGGGCTTGCAGAGCGTTCAGGAAAGTGAGTTCGGCGTTCATGAAGTTTCCTCTTTCTCGTTTCGTTCTGTCTACAGGATACCAGAAGTTTGTGAACAAAAATCGACCAAGTCTTAAACAGTCATTATCGCAGTTCACCTTTTATGCACCAGCGTTGAATCGCATATCACAAATATGCTGTTTTCATGCTGCACCAATTCTTGCCTTGCGATAAAATGGCTTTTCCTGCCGGAAAGCTCTCTTGATGAGAGCCCCATTTCACATGGCCAAAAGCACGGCGGAGGAGCTTTTCTTCCAGTAAAAACAAACGGGCCAGAAAGCGATGCTTCCTGACCCGTTTCTCTATGCCGGTGGTGGGGGTCGAACCCACACGTGTTATTAGCACAAGGGATTTTGAGTTTTTATCCTCATCTTCCATCTGGTGTCATCCAGTGATATCTAGTGATATCTGGTTCCCACTGTGCAAAGGCGAAATTCACGTCTCAACGAACAATAATTTGAAATATCCACGATTTTTCGATGCGTTTTCCCTCTACTCTGTTTTTTCGATTTGGATCGCTCAAATGGAAATTGGAGGGATGTTCAGGAGGGATGCAGGGCAAAACGCTCCTCTGCTTAGGCACAAAACGAAAGGAAAGTCAAGGATAATGAATCAAAATCAAGCAAAAGAGTATTATAAAAAATTATTTGTGAACTATCCTGATGTGCTGTCTGTCGAAGAAGCAACAACTTTACTCGGTTTCAAAAGCCAGACTGCCATCATCAGAAGAATCCATAAACATAGAATTCGCTGCCTGAAAGTCGGACGATCTTTCATGATTCCGAAAGAATATCTCATCGACTATCTTTTGGATAGCTAAATTATACAGATATTACATAGCGCACCACTTTTCAATAAGAAAAGAGTGCGCTTTTTATTTTCAAACGAAAGGCGGTCGATTTTTTGAACACAAGCTGGAGCAAAACATTGAAAAAGCCACATGACCCTTAACTACTTCTACGGACAAGCCGGAGAGCTGTTCTCCTTCTACCGCATTCCAAAGGCTCTGTTTCAGGAGCCACGGTTCCAGAGCCTGTCAACCGATGCCAAGACCCTGTACGGCATCCTGCTTGACCGCATGAGCCTGTCCGTGAAAAACGACTGGCTGGACGAGCAGAACCGGGTGTTCATTATCTTCACGATAGAGGATGTCAAGAGGGCGTTGTGTTGCGCAGACAACAAAGCGACCAAGCTGCTCCGGGAACTCGAAAAGTTTGGTCTGATTGAACGAAAACGCAGAGGTCTGGGAAAGCCAAGTTTGGTGTATGTGAAGAACTTTTCGGCAGAATCGTCAAAATCAATATTCCAGAATCGTGATTTTCACGATTCTGGAGGCTTCAAAAACGCAAGTCAAGACCCTTCAAAATCACGATGTAATAAGACTAAAAAGAATGATACTGAAATGAGTGAGACTGATCCATTCTATTCTGAAGAAGCGGATGGGATGAGCAAACGCACCCAACTGGAAGAATATTTTTCTCAGTCTTTGGAGGTAGACCTCCTGCTCCGGCTTTGCCCGGACGATGAGGATACCATCTATCAGATCGTAGATTTGTTGGTGGACACCTGCGCCACCAACCGCAAGCTGCTGCGGGATGGTCGTGTCCGCTTGAAGGACTGCAAGAGTGCCAAGGGCAAGACCTACAATGCCACCGTGCTGCTGTCCTGTGAAGCCGATGGCCGCAGCAAGTTTTCGCTGGAATTTGAGGGTGGGTGCTGATGGAGCAGATAAAAGAAGCGGTCTACCTTATCAACGATGAACGCTATCTGCATCTCCGGGAAAACAGTGCAGGGGTCGGCTTTGCCACTTATAACAAGGTAACTGTTGAGCCGCTGGAAAGCGGGCAGATCTCGGAAAAGAACCTGCCGCCCGATGGCAGGAACGCCATTCCTGCTGCCCGGAACTGGTATCTGTTTGAACTTTCGGACGATGACCGCAAGGCCATCCAACAGGAAAGCGTAAAGATCCTCGAAAACATCCCGCAGGCGGGCATCGGCAGACGGCGCATCTGGGAGCCGGAAACGCTGCCGAAGGATATTCGTCTCATCAACAGCCACTATGATGACCTCTATCGCATTCCAGATGGCGGCGTGATTCAGGTGGATTACCCGGATGGGCACAGTTTTACGGCACGGGTGGAACATCTGGATGATTATCACTTTGACATGGGCGGTCTGGGCAATGTGTTCCACATCTGCCAGTTTGCCGAAGTCATGGAACGAAACCATGCCGACTTCTACCCGGAGATTCAGACACAGGACGAGCAGGCAGCGTGGGAACTGGGTGGCAAAGGTTATCTTGCCATCCAGTCCTGTGAGGATGGATGGGACTACACCATTTACCACAGCGATTTTTCCGTGATGGACGGCGGGCAGTTGGATGCCCCGGAACTGACCATTCAGGAAGCCCGTGAGCAGATTCTGGAAGCACACCACATGGAAAAGGGGCGGCGGCTGTTGCAGGACTACGATGCCGTCATGGATAAAGTTGCGGAAGCCGAGGAACTGAGTGCAGACCATCGCCCTTCCACACTGGAAAAGCTGGCAGAACTGGCAAGTGATACGTCTGCGCCAAAATCCTCTGCACGTTCTGCACCGGAACTGTGAGGTGGACGATGCAGCAAAAATGGAACCAGAATTTTGACGGTGAACCCATGACGGACATCCCGCAGAAGTTTCTGAACGCAGGGTGCGATGTTTATA